>DTVI01000429.1:0-1512 GCA_012963655.1 Sulfurimonas sp. | reverse complement strand
TATCCCTGAAAAAGGATAACGCTTTTTCAGCACTGCATGAACTGAGTCATAAGGGGCCATTAACATTATCTCTTTTACCTGTCTTTGAGAACCTAAAAATGAAGCTACTCCTGAACCCAGAGAATATCCCATTAAGATAATGTCTTCAGGTTTATAGTTATACCTAATGACTAAATCATCATATATATGCATTGCGTCAACAAAAAGTTTAGCCTGAGTGGGTTTGCCCTCACTCTTTCCATAACCCCTATAGTTATAAGTGATAAAAGGCATACTTGGGTAATGCGCCGCAAACTTTTCAACCAGGGCCACGCTATCTTGAGAAACCCCACCAAAATATAAAATTATCTTAGAAGAAGGTGTACTTGGCTCATACAATATACCTTCAAGTAAGGTTTCATCTTCAGCAGGTAAGGCCAATGGTGTTAAAAACTCTATTAGATCTTCGAAACGCTCTTCATTTCTGTAAAAGGTAGGTGAAAAAAACAAGCGAGCTTGAAAAACAAAAAGTATCATCATTATAAATGCATATACAAATAAAAGCACAGCAAAAAATTCTAAATAAAACATTTACCTTAGTCCTTTTTTCTTAGCAATACGGTAATAAAAACGTTTAGGCTCTAAATACTCAGCTAAAGGCTTATCATCTACTAAGTAATCACACATCATTTTAGCAAGATAGGGTGCTAATACAAAACCATATCCCCCTACTCCATTAATCATATAAACATTATCTATCATACTTAACTTTGCGTTCTTATTTCCTTTAAGTGCAGAGGCATCATGTTCTAAACTTTTTGTCATATCTACCATTGGTCCAATAATAGGAAGATAATCATTTGAGCCTGCACGCATCCCCGTTAATACATTATGAACCTTAACATCTTCGAGTTCAAAACTCTTTTGGGCTAGCTCAAGTAAAGACTTTGCACCTTCTTCATCTGAAGGTATCTCTTTAACATCTAGATAATGGCTAGCGCCAATAGCAATACATCCATTCTTCTTCGTAACAGAGATAGAAACATCTTGATGAATACTTTCTTTCATAATCGTAGAAGATTGGATCTCACACCTTTGTCCATATATACGTCGTAAAGAAATATATTCTTGTTTAAACACTTCTTCATAGGCCCCAGTACATAAGACTATATTTTTGGCCTTAATCCCATCAATTTCCCATATGCCATCTATAAACTCTGCCTGTTTAACTTCTTGTATACGAAGTTCTATTCCCTTAAGCATGGCCTCACAAATCTCTTTTGGCTCGATGACAGCATTATTTTGTAAATACACAGACGAAAAGTTTAATGCATGAGGTTTAAGTTTATTCTTTAGTGAAGAAGGAAGGTCTTTAATCTCTAGCTTGGTATGTTTTTTAAAGTATTCAACTTTTTCATTATCATTTTCATATTTTGAAATGTGTAAGAGAGGTGAAAGTGTAGTATGTTCAAGAAAGTTTTTTTCATAAAAGCAGAGGGAGTAAAGATAAGCTTCTTCAATAAGCTCTTTTAA
>DTVI01000428.1 GCA_012963655.1 Sulfurimonas sp. | reverse complement strand
TTGCCGAGATACCGGCTTAACGACGGGAGGGTGATGTTTGAAGTGATTGACATGGGCATCGCCAAACCCAACTGATGCCGATCTTCGGTCATGTAGGCAATTCCAAGTTTTTTTGCGATTTGTGGCGAGTTAATTTTCCATTTTTGCTTCCACTACAATGGCACATGAAATGAGTACTTCAATCGTTTAAGAGAAATGAATTTGGAAAATTCTAATCCGCCAATTCTAGAAATACTGAACCTCTCCAAGCGTTTTGATATGACGCAAGCACTTGATGATGTTTCATTGAAAATGTATTCGGGAGAAATACATGCGCTTGTCGGCGAATCAACCCTGATCAAAATTCTGACCGGTATCCAACAGGCCGATCAAGGGGAATTGCGGCTTTCCGGAACTCCGGTCAAGATTAACAATTCTCAAGAAGCTCAAGCCTATGGAATTGCGGCGATCTATCAGGAACCGTTGTTGTTTCCGGATCTCGATGTTGCGGAGAATATTTTCATCAGCCGTCAAGATCAGGGATTTTTTGTGCGTTGGAACAAGATGTACAAAGAGGCTGAAAAAATCCTCAATAATTTAGGAGTCCGCATTGATGTCCGTGCCCCGGCAAGCGGCTTGACACTCGCGGCACAACAGGCGGTCGAAATCGCCAAAGCCATTTCACTGAATGTCCGAGTACTCATCATGGACGAACCGACCGCCTCATTATCAAAACATGAAATCAATCAGCTTTTCCGTGTTGTCCAACAACTCAAGCAAGACAACGTTGCCCTTTTATTCATCAGTCATCGACTGGAAGAGGTCTTTGAAATCGCCGACCGGATCACGGTTTTACGTGACGGCAGGCATATCTCCACCAATGCGGTGTCCGCCGTCACCAAGGACAGCCTCATTCGGGAAATGGTCGGTCGGGAAGTGGAACAGTTCTACGCAACTGGAAAGACCAGAACAGTCGGCAAGCGCATTTGTGCGGTGAAGAAGCTGTCGAAGGAGTCCACGTTCTCAAATATCAGTTTTGATTTACATGAAGGAGAGATACTTGGATTTGCCGGACTTGTAGGTTCCCGCCGCACCGATGTTGGATTGGCAATG
>DTVI01000427.1 GCA_012963655.1 Sulfurimonas sp. | reverse complement strand
TCAAGGTTTTCTCCTCTATCAATCAATGTGCGATAAGGTAGTGATCGACTTCTGCAGAAAAGGAGAGGGGGGCTAAAAAAAAAAGTAAGATGAAAGGGGATAGTTTGTAAATATTCATTAGAAACCTAAATTTTCGGTTCAATTAATTCTTTAAAGAAATTCTGAAAGGTTAGGTAATCAACCACAGGAGAAGGAAGAAGCCAAGAGTTGTGCCTTAATAAATTTGGCCAAAAAAACCGCCCCTTGCTTTTTAAAGAAACTTTCAATAGAATATAGGAGTGCCACTTCCTATACTCTGTTTCTTTCCCTGGTTAAATGGGTGACCAGAGAACAATAGGGTCTTACTTAATAATCAAACAATTTCTTAACCCACATAAGGTAATGACCCGTGTATCAAGTCTCAGACATTGTTATCTCTCTCTCTTTTGGTATTGGAAAAATTGTAGACATTACAGAGTTACAAATCGACGAGGGATTTTTCTACCTTATTGAGGGAGTCGAAGAGAAATTTAAAACTTTCGTTCCTGTTAAGGCGGGAGGGAAGTTTAGGAAATTGAGTTCCTTTGATACTATTCGAACGAAGTTGGAGCTTCTTGGTGGCCCAGTCAATATAAAAAAATATAAAAGCAGAAAAGAAAGAGTTCTAGAGTTTAAAGAAAAGGCAGAACCAAAAAATATTGAAGAGATGATTGAAGTCATTAAAGAGTTAAATTCTTTAAACGACAGGGGTTCAATTGAAAATGACCTTTTTGTAAAACTTAAGAAAAATATGGCCAAAGAGTATTCTTTTGTTGGAAATGTTAAAGAGAGAGAGGCCTTAGAAATAATCCAAAAAGAACTAGATGTTAGCCAGTAGTTGATTCATTTCTTCCATCATTCATCCTTGAGTTTTACTTGGTCATTCCCCTTGTAGCAAAGAATTTCGATTGTTTTATATCTGTCTTTTTTCCTTCAAAAATATCAAGTTTGTTTTCAATAAAACCGACATTTTAGGTGATAAATATTTTGTACTCTAAGGTTTAGGTTGAATAAACTAGGGCGATTTTTACTCCTTTCATTCTTCACTCTTTTTTTTGGAGTTAATGGTTTTTC
>DTVI01000426.1 GCA_012963655.1 Sulfurimonas sp. | reverse complement strand
AAGATGAAGAATTGTTTGTACCAAACTTTTTAGCGATATTAATGGCCTCATTAATGACGACTTTTTCGGGGGTATTACCGAAATGTTTGAGTTCAAAACATGCCAATAAAAGTAGAGTTAAGTCTACCTTATTCATTTTATCAAGAGTCCAATTAGTTGAGCATTTTTCTATCTCCTTCTCTAAGATACTTGATTTTTGGACAACTCCGAGAATGAGCTCCTTCGCAAAATTTTTTGTTTCTTGATTGAAGGTTGTTAAGTCGTCTTTTCTGTCTTCATTTTCCAGCAGGGCATTTTCAAAATTGGTCAAAAGTTCATCCAGAAGGATCGAGCTTTTTTCGCTTTGGAGATCCGCCTTTGATTTAGAAAAATTCTCTAATTGAAGGTGATACAGAAATTGGAAGGCATATTCTCTCGCCATTGATTTTAATTTGTTGTTTTCCATAAAATATTACTCGAAGGTTTAAATTTATAATTGTGGGTAGACTGGGTATTTATTACAAAGCTCTAGAACTTCTTTTTTTATACTTTCAAGGACTGATGAATTTTCGGAATTTCTTAGAGCTTTGTTTATCCATTCGCCCAATTGTTCCATATGGCTTTCATTAAGTCCTCGAGTTGTTATAGCGGGTGTTCCAATTCTAACTCCTGATGTTACAAAAGGAGAACGTTTGTCACCAGGAATCATATTTTTATTACAAGTTATACCTGAAGCTTCAAGAACTTTTTCAGCTATTTTACCTGTTAAATTAACTGAATCCGTTTTTAAGAGAATGAGGTGATTGTCAGTTCCCCCAGAAACGATGTCAATCCCTAAACTTTGAAGTTTTTGGGCAAGCGCTTTTGCATTTTTTAGGACGGATTCCTGGTAAGTTTTGAATTCGGGTTGAAGCGCTTCATGAAAAGCAACGGCCTTTGCCCCAATGACGTGCTCTAATGGACCACCTTGAATTCCAGGAAAAATATTAAAATTTATTTTTTTATAAAGTTCTTCATCCTGGGTTAGGATAAGTCCCCCTCGAGGGCCTCGTAATGTTTTATGCGTTGTACTTGTAACAATATGGGCTTCTCCAATGGGAGTAGGGTGAAGGCC
>DTVI01000425.1 GCA_012963655.1 Sulfurimonas sp. | reverse complement strand
GTTCTTGAAGGAGAAGTGAAACTTCGAGTTCGGGAGATAGATAACTGATAATTAATGAGGATTAAGGTAAAAAGCTCAATCAATTTCAGCAGGAATGAAAATTATGATTGCTAACAATCGCACTCGAAGAAGTCAGAGACCTGATGTTACCTATTAATCAATATGAACCGGTTTTCAAATAGATTGGCATTATTATGGTATTGAAATATGTGAATCTTTCCAGCCGACTGTTGCTTATTTTTTTGTTGAGCATTTCGGTGATTCCCATGGCTCTTGCAAATTCAACTTATAAAAATGTATTCAACAAACTGATAAAAAATTTTGATTCCTATAAAATTCTTACTGATGAGTATGCAGGAGAGTATGAAGGCATCTACACCATGCCACTAGAAGCGATGGAAAGTATCTGGTTAATTAGGCGCCATGAAATTCAGGAATACTGTTTATCATCAAGATTTACACAGGTTGTACACTTTAGAATATTAGTAGGAGCTTGGCCAAGAAGGATGATAGCTAAAGGGAATAAATGTGAAAAATTATTATTGTATACTAATGAAAGTATTCCGAGTAACTGTAAGATGATGACCAAGGAGAAATCTGTTGTTTATGCCATTTGTAATCATTAGTATTACACCTCTGTATTTTACAGGAATAGGATTTGCCTGCATAAAATCAAATCCAATAAACTTTCAATACCTATACACTACATTTGGAATTGGATTACTTTTCTTTTATTTTTTGAATCTATTACTAGATATAAATCTGGCTTTATCAGTTGGAGGGTGTGTTTCAGTAGTTGGGTTCATCAGAATACTCACAGGTAGATGTCATATATGTTTGAAGATTCATCCTCTATATTTTTCTATAATTGTATTGGGTAGTTTATTTTATCTCCATTTAATGCTCACTGTTCCCGTAAAGGATTGGGATGCAAGTTTTATTTGGTACTTTGCAGCTAAAATTATATTCTTTGAAGGTGCAGTATTAAATTGGGATGTAGGCTTAGTCTGGATTGCTACGAGCTACCCAATATTAGAGCCAACAATAGCTGCAAACTACGCAACCCTGATTGGTGTTTGGAATGAGCTTTTCCCTG
>DTVI01000424.1:15678-16366 GCA_012963655.1 Sulfurimonas sp. | reverse complement strand
TGTGTTCCCCCTGACTTATCATGTATGATATGCTCAGCATAAGCTTTTCCTGCAAAACTTGAGCCTTGTTTTGTTGGATGTGAAATCAACTTTCCATTTGAATTAATAAGATACACGTATCCAGTTTTACCTATTGTTATGCTATTAAGATAATCAGTAAACTCAGCTTTTTCATATGCTTCATCATTATTTGAGGCTATATAATTGATACTGCCTTCTAGAGATGTAGCTATATCAGAAATATCATTAACCATGATTTTTTTAATCTCATAAGAGGCGATTATGTAAGCGAATATCACCCCTGAAGCTATACTCGTTAAAGAAACTACAAGATATAAAACTAATTTTGACTTAATTGTACTAAAGTTCATTATTTCCCTTTATTGCATTTAGCACGTAGCTAATACACATCTTTTATAGATATTTAATATATACTAACACTCTTTTTCTAAAATACAAATTAACATATTAATACAAATTTTAAATTTCATGTGGTTTTGCGTAATAATAGCCCTGAGCAAAATCAATCGCCAGTGCTTTTAAAACCCTCTGAACTTCCTTATTTGCAACAAACTCACAAATTATTTTCATTCACATCTATATCACATACTAAAACCCCATCAATCTTTAAATAATCTACAGGTAAATTTTGTAAATACGAAAAAGGTGAAAGTCCTGAACCAAAATT
>DTVI01000424.1:0-15668 GCA_012963655.1 Sulfurimonas sp. | reverse complement strand
AAAGAGAACTTACACCCTAAGCTAGGAATTTTATTAATAAACTGAAGCGAAAGTGCTAAACTAGACACTGCTCATGATGTTTAGACCTGAGGATTTGATGTATATTTTAAGGCTAAACCCAAACGTTTTTCAAACTCATATCTATTATAAAGCCCAGTTGTCATGTCATGGACCGCTAGATTTTGAAGTTCTTCAGTACGACTTTTGATTTCATTTTCTAAGTTAGTTGAGTGCTTATGTAATTTGTCATTTAGGTTTTGGTTCATAAAGTCAGCGCGGCTAAAGAGTCCGCATTAACCGTCACTTCATATCCTAAGGAAAAGAACATAGTAATAACCAAGATAATGTTAATACGAATTAATAATGGGTCATTTATAAATAAAAATATTAGTACTGCAAAACCAATTAGAAAAGTAAAAAGGTTTAAGGGTATCCCCATACAATCTTTAACATACAGTGCACAATTCTTACTTAAGTCGCAGAGCCTACTAAGGCTTGCAGAACCGTTTGTCTTTTGGTTGTGTCCAGTTTCTTGCAACCTGATTCAAACGCTGCGCCTTCACCTACTAAATAACAATGTTTCTTAGCTCTTGTTATAGCTGTATATAGAAGCTTTGTATTATGCATAATAAAATGCGAAAAGGTGATAGGAATAACAATACTTTCATACTCCATACCTTGAACCTTATGTATAGTTAGCGCATAAGATAAGGAAAGATGAGATTTAAGTTGATCAAAATCATACTGCACCACAAGTTCTTCATTAGGGTAAAAAACAAAGAGTTGTTCTTCATCCTCATCAATTTTAAAAATTAAACCTACCATTCCATTAAAAATACGTTTTTCAAAACCTTCTGCATCTTCTTTAAATCCTGAGGGTGAATTTGATGGCATATTTTCATTTTTAATATGCACAACCTTATCCATCACACGATATTCGTACTTTCCTCTTTTAACTTGTTCTTTAGAGGACGGATTAAAATATTGCTGAAGGACAGTGTTTAAATTTTCACTTCCTAATGGGCCACCCTTCATAGGTGTAATAACCTGAAAAGAATTTAGGTATTTTAAGATTTGTTTCTTCTTTAAAAGTTCTCTTGAAAAAGGGATTTCTTTTACAACAAGATGCATAATAGAAGCTAAAATCCTTTGGGCATGTTCTTCTCTAAGTTCTTGTAGCTGAGGCTTAGTAAGAGAGCTTTTTAATTGGTAATAATTAGGAATATTTACTTCTTGGAAATGAAAATCATCATATTCTTCATAAAACCTAGGAGCCTGTCCCTTACGAATCTCATGTGCCATTAGTGCAATGGCTTGCTTTTCGTTTTGTCTATATAATTTAGTTAACTTAACCATAGGTGCTAATTGAAGGTTTATCATATCAGACAGTACATTTCCTGCCCCTATAGGAGGAAGTTGTCCATCATCTCCCACAATAATAAATATAGCATCATCATCTACCATCTTAATCAACTGAAAAAAGAGCATAGAATTAACCATAGAGGCCTCATCTAAAAGAATAACCTTATAAGGCATCCCCTCATCCTTATCTTCATACTTTACAATAAGGCTTTGAATCGTTTGACTCTGATATCCCGTTGTTTCAGCAATACGTTGTGAGGCTATGCCTGAAAGCGCTGTACACATAATAGAGTTTTCCCCTACCTTTTGTGCCATTAAATCAAGAATCAGCCTTGATGAAGTTGATTTACCCGTTCCCGCGTAACCCACTAAAAGTAAGATCGACGAGCCTTCATTAAGTATCTCAACTGCACGTCGTTGCTCACTTGAAAGTGCAAATCCAGCCTTAGCTTCTCTCTCTTTAATAAAGGCAGCTAAGTCTTTTTTTATCTCACCAAAGTCTTGTTTACATTTCTTTTTAATATATTCTAAAATGAAATTTTCTGCGTAATAATAAATATCAGGAGCGAGTAAGTCTCCAAAAAGATGCAGCTGCCCATCATGCACCATCTCTAAGATTGTATTTTCATATAAAGACTGTTGATTAAACATCCCAAGCTCTTCATCTAAACGCTCAAACAAGGTAAACTTAGAAATACAAGAGTTCCCCTGCATATCGCATAGTTCTCTTATAAGATATGAGGTAGCTGAATTAAGACGGTTCTCATCTAAGTCCTCTACTCCCATCTTTTTGGCTATCTCATCTGCGCGTTTAAAACCTATGCCTTTAATATTTGTAAGAATATAAGGATTTTTTTTGATTTTTTCAGCAGGAGCAGTCATTTCTTTAAGCGCTGAGGCAATTATGGTAATCATTGCAGGACTAACATCAAAAGGTGCTAAGAATTCACCTAATTCTCGAATAGAGCGAAATTGTTTCCATGATTTTTGTATGCGTTCAAGCTTTTTTTCTTTAACGCCTTTAAAATCTAAAAGCTTTTGTATATCATTATCAAGAACATCAATAAGACCTTCTTCACCAAACTTTTCAATAAGCTCACTGGTAAGTTTTTTAGTAAAGCCTTTAACCACTCGGTTTAAAAAGAAAAACAGTTCAGATTGATTTACTCTAATAGAGGTACACTTAAAGGTACCTCCATGCTTCTTATGCTCAACCATCTCTCCTTCAAGAGTGACAGCAGCGCCTTTTAAGCTATCTACAGGTGCTTCTAAATATTCACCTGATATTTTTGTTTTATCAGAAAGTACGGCAATAAAAAACCCCTCATTCTGGTATATAATAGTGTCAATTTGACCAATGAGTTTTTTATTCATAATAAGAACTATACATTAAGATAATGTTTAAAGAAAAAATATTGCATTTCGCAATATCTTAATTAGCAAGAATTCTAAGGTTACGTTCTTCTTCTTGTGCCTTATAAAGTTCAGCACAACCCTTTGAAAGATCACGAATTTGTAAGATGTAGTTAGCTCTTTCAGTTGCTGAAATAGCCTTTCTAGCATCAAGGACATTGAAGGTATTTGAAGCTGCCATACATAAGTCATATGCAGGTAGAGGAAGCTCAGCTTCTATAGTGCGTTTACATTCAGCCGCTTTTGCATCAAAGTCTTTAAAAAGCATGTCAGTATCAGCTATTTCAAAATTATATTTTGAAAACTGTATTTCACTTTCTTTGTGAATATCTCTATAAAGTGTCTTTCCATGTTCATTTTCATTCCAAACAATGTCAAAAATATTATCAACACCTTGAAGATACATTGCAAGACGCTCTGTTCCATAAGTAATCTCAACAGCAACAGGATCACAAGCAATACCACCAACTTGTTGAAAGTAGGTAAACTGTGTTACTTCCATACCATTTAACCATACTTCCCAACCAAGGCCCCAGGCACCAAGAGTTGGTGATTCCCAGTTATCTTCTACAAAACGAATATCATGCTTAGATAAATCTAGACCTAAGTATTCTAAAGATTTTAAATAAAGTTCTTGAATATTGTCAGGGCTTGGTTTAATAAGTGCTTGAAACTGATAATATGAACCAAGACGGTTAGGATTTTCACCATAACGTCCATCAGTTGGACGACGGCTTGGTGCCACATAAGCAACTGACCAAGGTTTACAATCAAGTGAGCGTAAAAAAGTTGCAGGATGAAAGGTTCCTGCTCCTGAAGATATATCATAAGGCTGAACAATGTTACAACCCTGCTCTTTCCAGAACATTTGAAGTTTTAAAAGTAAGTCACTAAAAGTAATCATCTTGTCTCCATAATAGCTTAGCTATATAAATTACGCGAATTATACAAAAGATATAGTATAAAAATCCTTATAGGTGTTATCCTAAGGAAAAAAGAACATAAATGAAAAATAAACTTTTAATTATTTGGAGCACTGAAGAGATAGAAGTCGCAAAAAAAATGGTGCTTTTATATTCTAGCGTCATACTTCCTAGACAATATTGGGATGAGGCTATCTTAATGATATGGGGCCCATCAGCTAGACTTATAAGTGAGAACCTTGAACTTCAAGAAAAGCTCAAAGAAATAGGGTCAAAGGGTGTTACCCTTCAGGCTTGCGTAGTATGTACAGATGAGTATGGGGTATCTAAAAAACTTCAAGACCTAGGCGTTGAACTTATCCATACAGGAGAGGTTTTAACCCTATGTCTACAAAACGACTGGAAAGTCCTTTCTTTCTAAGCTACAAGATAAAGGGAATAAACATCTTTGTTTTCTCTTGATATGATTTATATTTTGATGAACTTTCACACCAAAATCCTTCTTCCCTTTTTGCTTTTATGACCATAACAAGAACCAAAACAAACATAATGATAATTTTAAAAAAAGCAAAGCTATAAGCCAAAGTACCCAATCCAATTAAAAGGACAGAGGTATACATGGGATGCCTAATAAATTTATAAGGACCTGTTTGTATCAGTTGGCCCCCTTCTTTTATCTCAGGAACAATATTGAAATTACCTAGTTTATTATGTTGAGCCGTCCATAAAAGAAGTTTAATAGCCAGGCTTAAACAGATAAATGAAACAATCCAACCATACTGACTAGGGATAATATATAGGGGAACAAAGAGTAAGCATAAACAAAAGAATTGGAAAAATACTAAAAGACGCGAAATCAACATGTCATCACTTTTTAAAAGTATAACACAGCAATAAAGAATTTATATTAACTCCAAAAATAAACATTACTTAACAATTTTGTGATAAAGTTGTAAGATGACGGAAACATATACTATAAATATTTATAAAGATATGAACATTTTAATTGTTGATGATGATTCTACAACCCTACAATTGTTTAAATTATTTTTAAAAAATATGTTTAAAAATATTGTGCTTGCTAAAAATGCAAAAGAAGCCTTATCTTATTTTGAAGAAGAAAATTTCGACCTTCTTATAACAGACTACCAAATGCCAACTATAAATGGTATTGAGCTAATTAGTTCTATTCGAAAAACTAACAAAAATATTCCTATCATCCTTGTTACGGCCAGTGAAGAATATGAAGTATATCAACAAGCACTTAACCTAAATGTCACCCATTCACTCACTAAACCAATCATCCAAGAAGCTCTTCATGATGTTTTAAATCAGACTATTGAGCCCATATATTTTTATAGGGCTACTCAAAAAATAAAACGAGAAGAATTAGAACAACTCAAAGATCAAAAAATTTATCATAAGAAACAAGAGAAGCAGGCCTTTTTAAAAGAGCATCAGGCTATTAGAAATGATTTTTATTATAGCTATTATCAACAAGAAGAAGATGTTTTATGGTACCTTGATGGATCTTACCGTCCTTATGACATACTTAGTGGAGACACCTATTCCATTCGTTCTTTAGATGAAAAAAGAGCCTTCTTTTTTATTATTGATGCTATGGGCAAAGGAGTGTCTGCCTCTGTTACTTCTATTATTGCCTCAAGTTATATTAATCATTTAATAGATACATATAAACAAGACTTTAATTTTACAAACTTTATGCAAGAATTTAATAACTATATCACCAAAAGTTTACTTAATGAGGAAGTACTTTCCGTTTTATTTGCAGAGTTAGATTTTTTTGAGCAAACATTATCTGTGTCTTCTTATGGAATGCCCCCCATACTAATGTGTGATAAACAAAATAATTTAATTAAAATTAAAACTAACAACCTCCCTATTTCTGTTCATAATTCAAAATTTAATATACAGTGCCATGAGGTTCATAATATAGATAAAATGCTTTTTTATAGTGATGGACTCATTGAAAGTAGCTTAGAAAATGGTGAACTATATTTTTCTCATTTAAAAGAGGACTTTAAAAATTCTAATACATGTTCTTCTTTTCTTAGAAAACTTTATTCTAAGGTTCCAAATCCAGATGATGATATCACTCTTTTATTTTTCCAAAAACGGCAACTTAAAAAAGAAAAAATGGTTAGCCTAAGTTGTTTCACTAATATTAAAGAGATAGATATAGTTATCGCGAATTTTCACACTTATTTAATAGATAAGGGAATAGATCACATTCATACCTCAAAACTTGGAATGATTTTTACAGAAATGATAATGAATGCTTACGAACATGGGAACTTACAAATTTCAAATGAGCAAAAAAAGAAACTTCTTTTAGAGGGTAAGTTTGAGAATGAGTTAAGGCAAAGAGAACTTAGTTATGGAAAAAAAGAAATGAAAATTAATTATCTTATCTATACAGAGGGAAAAGGTAAATGTTTAAAATTTGACATAGAAGATGAAGGAGAAGGATTTGATACAAAAATATTTAAAAAATTAATTTTTGACACCTCTAGCGTAAATGGTCGCGGTTTTAAAATCGCTAAAAAAATGGTAGATGCTATATATTATTCCCCAAAAGGAAATCACGTTATCTTACATAAGTATATACCAAGTCACATCTCATAAATAGGAAATTAACATGCAATTAAAAAGTAATAATAATGTTGTCTCAGTCAGAGGAAACATCTCCTCTATTGGTGATTTCGAGTCTATTGAAAATGCCCTTACCACTGCTTGTGAAAATCATAAGAATATTATCTTAATAATATATGATTCATTAGTTATTAATTCATCACTTATAGGGCATTTAGTGAAACTTGTAAATCAAGATGGAGTTAATCTTAGCCTACAAACAGGAAGCGAAATACTTTTTGAGCTTTTAGACGATTTAGGCTTGTCTGAAATTTTGAAGGTAAAAAGGCTCTAGTTTAAGAACAGGGTAATCTTATATATACTGAAGACCATCATTTATATCAATTCGTTTTGTCTACAATAAACTGGGCAATGTCTTTTTTCATGAAACCTTGAAAAAGCTTCATCAATAACCATAAAGAAAACAGAGGTAATACGACACTTTGCATAATAAAAATAGATATTAAAGACAGCATATCATTGATAGCATGATCAAAAGTATTTTTTAAACTTAAAAGTACTTTTTCAACTTCTTTGTGAAGCTTCTCATAATATCTTTTCAAATTAAAAGATTCACCCAAGTCGTTTATATAATCTTTTGTTTCATTCCATAAACCCTTATTCTTAGAATGAGAAATATTCTTACTTGCTGTTTCTAATACTTTAACCTTCTTTATTACCTTTGAAATATCATCTTGGGAGTAAGATAAAGAGTTCTCAGCTTCTAAGTATTGTGATGCAAAGCTATAGGTATATATTTCTTCATTCATGATGATAATCAAGGGAATGAGAAAACGTAAAAAAGATAAAATAATAAAAGATTTAAAAATTAGATTAAAACTCTTTTTATTCCAAAATACTGGTATCCATAAGACACATAAAAGAGCGAGTACACTAAGTAAAAGTAGAACTTGAAAAAATTGAGTTTGTCCAAGTTCAAGAAGAAGTTTTTGCATGCCTAAGGAAACAGAACTCATTAACATAACCCATGAAAATCTTTCAACCATATCATTCATAGGATCAACAATTTGACCTACCGCAAAGTTCACTCCTACACCTGCTGGCGTAGCATATATCTCAGTGCCTTGAACCACAGAAATAAGACCATTTAAACCTCTAGCAATAGCAAAGGCACTAAGAGACCGAACCAGGGCATTATCTAAATGTTCAGTCCCTACCTTATCAATCACCTTAATAAAAGACAGTTGCACTAAGAATAAAAGTAAAAGTGTAATTAGAATTTTTTTGTACATGCTTGGATTATAACTAATCCCCACAAAAATTTCCATCACAAGCTGGAACTACAGTAGAATCACTTGCACTTGAAATCAAAAATTTTACCAAATTACGATGACGATTTCTATAATAAGACTTATTCAAGTTCATCATTGCCTCCCTGTTTTTCATATGTACGCTAAGAAACTTTTTATCATTATCATTAAACATTTTTTTTACTCTTTTTTCTTTAACATCGCCGCACTCTGATAAGGATTCCCGCAACAATGTTTACACAGTTTTTTATAAGTAATAATACCATTTTGAGAATAATTTGTTCGAGCATTAATAGAACAACTAAATAAAATAAACATGATTACTGCAACTTTAACATACATATTTTCTCTTTTTCTATCCTAAATATCTTAAGGAGTGTACTACCAATCAAATTGTTTTTATATAAGATAATTTAATGTTATATTTCAATTTTTTTAATACAAATAAATATAAGTTTTTTTTATAAGAAAACTTTATGTAAAAGTAGGGTTCAATATAAGCATAAATTTTTCAGGGATTCATATATTCCTAGTAAAGGACTCAACATGCAAGAAAAAGAATTAGAATTTTTCAAAGAGCAACTACTTGATGCTAAAGAGCATATCCTTCAAAATGTCAACCTCGCTTCAAAAGAGCTAACTGGATTACAAGAACAAGAAAATAATGATGATATGGACTTTGCTTCCATGCGAAGTGATTCTATGTTAGAACAAGTTATTTCAGACCAACAAAAAGCAGAACTTTTAGATATCGAGTATGCCTTAGAACGTATTGATAAGGGAAATTATAATGTCTGTGAAATGTGTTCAGAACCCATTAGTATGTCTCGTCTTAAAGCTAAGCCACATGCAAAGTTTTGCATGACCTGTCGACCCTTATTTGAGAAGTCACAATAAAGATAAGCATATTCAAATTATCTTATCTTTTACACATGAGAAAGAGTTATTTCATAAACCGCTACAGCTTCTTTT
This sequence comes from Sulfurimonas sp., assembly GCA_012963655.1. GTDB lineage: Bacteria > Campylobacterota > Campylobacteria > Campylobacterales > Sulfurimonadaceae. Next base: position 7,075 of record DTVI01000424.1, on the reverse strand, counting down.
ATAAATCGTACTATACCTGGATACTAATTTTTGTATTAAAATCCCAAGTCTAGACCTCTAAACATCACAGATATAATCTTTTTTTTGTTATGATTGCTTATGATTTAAACATCAAGGAAACATTTATGGTGAGTTGTAAAAATAATAATATCATTCTTATGGGTTTTATGGGTGTAGGAAAAGGTTCTCTCGCCCGTGAACTTCTTAAATTAAGCAATTATATGGCTATTGATACAGATGATATCATTGAGAGTATGGAAAACACTAGCATAAAAAAAATCTTTGAAAAAGAAGGCGAAGCTTATTTTAGAGAGGCTGAAACAAAGGTGTCACTTTGGCTTGAACATAGTGTTAAAAACACTATAATTTCTATAGGTGGTGGTTTTTATCATGTAGACAACTTGAAAAATATTGGGCATGTAATCTATCTTGAGTCTTCTTTTGATGCGATTGTAGACCGTATAAAATCCTCAAAGAATCCCGAAAAGAAGTTTAAAAAGCGTCCTTTATTACAAGATATGGCAAAGGCAAAGGCTCTTATTAACGAGAGACACCCTAAGTACCTTACTTACGCAGATACCGTTATCCAAACTGCAGGAAAAAAGTCTTCTCTTATTGCCGAAGAAATCATGCAATTGTTAGAGTTGTAAAAACAAATCTATTCTTTCTCACATATTTTCAAAACTTTAACAAAACTACTTTTTATTTAGAGAAATTTATCATTTTAAAACTGATAGCTTGTAGTATCTGATTTAAACAACTAAGCCTAAGGTATTAAGACTATTTACCTAGGCTTGACCAATTAATAGCAGTACCCTTAGTGTCAAAAACAGCGGGAGTCCCACGTACACCAAATTTATTAGCTAAAACTTGGTTCTGTTTGATTTTTGTACCAAATACATCATGCATTTTTTGAGTCATACTTAAGCGTTCAAAGCTTTTATCACCTTTTGCCATATTTAAAATTGTATTTGCCTTGGCAACTTGACCTTCTTGCTTCATTACATAATAAGACATTTTAGTTGCATTTCTATGGTTAGATAATGGCATAAAATAAACATATAGTTTTACTTTTTTACTAATAGATGGCCAAAACAATTCAAACTTAACACAATAAGGACATTCAGGATCAGTAAAAACGATATATTCATCTTTGCCTTCTCCATAAACAATATCAGCATTCTTACGTATACTTTGCATATCTAAAGGACGTTTTATTTCCACTCCAGTATTGGCATCAAGTACCTCACCTAAAACTACTACCTTCTTATCTTTAGTAACGTAAGCTGTAGTGTATTGTTTTCCCCGTGGTGTTGAAATCTCTAAGCTTAATTCATAAATAATGCCATGATCATAAGCCTTTGAGATTGAAATATGCGAAGGAGAAAGCATTTTTATTGATTTAAAAGATTTAGGATCGATGTCGCCTGCAAGTAGGCCTAAGGTAAGTGTAACACATACAAAAAATAATTTCATTCATATCCTTTTACGCTATTATAACCTTTTATTGTAAATATTTCTATTGAGCTTGGATTTAAGCAGGTTGCATATATTCTGAATTTAAATCAAAAAATTCTTCAGCAAAAAAGTATAAAAGATCATGTATTAAACGTTCAAAAACCTTATATATATCAATGATCATTCGATCTGCATTTAAAATTATTGACGAAGATAAGATGTCTCCTTCTTCTATCAACTCTATACATACATCCTTCAAAGACTGATACAAGCAAAAAATGTCGTGTGGATTAATATCCTTGTCTGAGAAATTGAGTAAGGCTTCTTTGGTTACAAGGTATTGATGTAAAGGAAAATCATTTTCAATCATATTAATAAGATTAGAAATAAGTCTCTGCGCATATTCTTCTATAAAATAGTTTGGATTAATTTTATATGTTTGTAGAAATTTTACAACATGATGCTTTTGCATCCAGCGCGTTAAAAGATATCTTTGATTAGATTTAAAGTCGGGTAAAACTGTTTGAAGATTATGTAGAAACAAATGAAAGTCCTTAAAAAATATAATTTAACAATTATAAACTAAAATAATTAATTTTGGTTTAATTATTTTCTTCTTTAAGGGGTTTAAGGTTTTTGGAACGAACACAAGTAAACTTGTGATACTCAAGTGTGTGGTCTTATTTTTATATCTTCTAGTACATTGCATTTGGATGATATACTACAAGGACTGACGTGCTTTGTTCTGGATGAATCTGGAATAACACCTCACGTTAAATAAGTCTCCCAAAGGGAAGCTTATAGTGAGTAAAGTAGCTTAATAAAAGGTTTCAAATATCTATACGTTATAGTAAGTTGCATTAGGATGATAAACTACCAATGCAGAAGTAGATTGTTCTGGGTGAATTTGAAAAGTCTCGCTCAATTCTATCCCAAATTCTTCAGGCTTTAACAAGTCAAAAAGTGGTCTATTTAACTCTAAGTCAGGACAGGCTGGATATCCAAACGAATAACGAGCACCCTCATATTTATTCATTCTAACATCTGAAAGTACAGGCTTTTCATTATCACATATATTTAAATCAAGTCTGACTTGCTTGTGTACTATCTCAGCCAAAGCTTCTGCTAGTTCAACTCCTAAGCCATGCACCATAAAATATTCAGTGTATTCACCCTGGTCATATAACTCTTTTTCAAACTCAGCAAGTTTTGAGCCAGCAGATACACAGGTCATCGCAATCACATCATGTCTATCACTATGATAAAAGTCTGATAAGGCTCGGTGAGGCTTTTTACCTTGTCGTGGAAAAGACATAGTATATTTTGCTCTTCCAATACATTCAGTTAATGGCTCACGGTTTACATCAGCTTCACCTGTCCATCCTTCACTCTCATCAAAAATCAAAAGCGTATTATCATCAGACCTTACGGGGTAATATCCATAAATAACCGTTGCATCAAACAAGTCTAAGTCTAAGAATTGTTTTTTGATACGTTCATACGCTGGCCATACCTTTTCTTCTAACTGCTTCTCATAAGCGTCTTTATCCATTCCCTTAGAGTTATAACCCCAACGCTGTTTAAACAGTATCTTATGGTTAATCCAGTCAAAGGCAAGCTCTAGTTTGAAATCTTTACCTACTTCCATAACACGTCGCCCCCAAAAAGGAGGCGTAGGAACACGTACATCTCTTGAAGGCATTTTCAACTCTGCAAAAGGAGGAATAATAATCTCTTTTTTAACGACTTTTTCTTTTTCTAGACCTGCGTCACCGTGTAAATTCGTATCAAGAACCCCACCTTTCTCAATCCTAGACATCGCTGTTACACCATCAAAGGCGTCCTTACAATAAAAGATAGGACCATCATAAAAAGGTCTACAAAAATCATCTATAAAGGTACGCGTAAGTGCAGCCCCACCTAAAAGAACAGGTACTTTAATACCTTCTTCTTGCATAACTTTAAGATTTTCTTGCATTACCTGTGTTGACTTAACGAGTAGTCCTGACATACCAATAGCTTGCGCTTTACCTTCACGTATCTCATTTAAAAACACTTCTAAGTCTACTTTGATACCTACGTTAGTAACCTTATATCCGTTGTTTGAAAGGATAATATCTACAAGGTTTTTACCTACATCATGAACATCACCTTTGACCGTTCCAAGAACTAAGGTAGTATCGACTTCTTTTTCAACCTTTGGTAAAAATGGATTTAGATGATCAACCGTCTTTTTCATGGTTTCAGCAGACTGAAGAACAAAAGGTAATTGCATTTGACCTGAACCAAAAAGCTCACCAACAACCTTCATTGCGCCAATTAAAACCTCATTAACAATTACTTCAGGTTTGATATTATGTCTAGCCTCCTCTACAAGAGGAATCATTCTTTCTTTATCACCATCCATAAGAAGTTTAGCTATCTTTTCTTCTTCATTTAGTGCGTCATAAGCAGCATCTTCTTCTTCACTGTTAGTCGCTTCTACATCTGAAAAGTGTTCTATAAAGTCAAATAGAGCTTGACCTTTTGGCTTTTTATTAAAGATAAGATCATTACAAATTTTTTGTTGTTCATCCGTAATTTTATTTAAGGGAATAATATGCTTAACATTAATAATAACCGTGCTTAAACCCGCTTGTAGACAATGATGTAAAAACATAGAATTTAAATATGGACGAGCATCTTTGTCTAAACCAAAAGAGATATTAGAAAGCCCTAGTGTTGTTCCAACTCGTGGATACGTCGTCATAAGCTCACGTATAGCGTCTATTACTTCTATACCTGCTGTCCAGTACTCTTCATCACCCGAACCAAGTGTAAAGGTAAGTAAATCAAATACCAAGTCTTCAGGTCTAAGACCATGCATTTCCGTCGCACGTTTATACATACGTTCAGCAATTTCAAACTTACTCTTAGCCGTCTTTGCCATTCCTACTTCATCAATGGTAAGCAGAACTAAAGAAGCCCCATATTTTTTGGCTAACTGACAAATAATATCAAAACGATCTTCTCCATCTTCTAAGTTAACCGAGTTAAGAATACACTTACCACCTATAAGTTTTAAAGCAATCTCTAAACCTGATATTTGTGTCGAATCGGGCATAAGAGGAAGAGGTATCTTTTGTGCATAATTTGCTATAACATTTAACATATCTTTAGACTCATCACGCCCTGCAAAACCAACATTCACATCAATAAGGTGGGCCCCTGCTCGCACTTGTTGTTGAGCAACAGACAGAGTTCCTTCATAATCTTCAGCTAAGATAAGATCTTTAAATGCCTTTGAACCGGTTGCGTTTGAGCGTTCCCCAATAAGTAGTGGTGCAGGGTTTTGTTTAAGGGCTACTGTACCAAATAAAGAAGCAATACAAGCTTCTTGACTTCCCGTAGCTGGTTTTGGCGCAATGGTACTTACTTTGTCTACAAGGGCGCGAATATGTTGAGGCGTTGTACCACAACAACCCCCTAGAAAAGAAACTCCATCATATTTCATAAAGTTTTCTTGTTGAGCAGCAAACTCATCAGGTCCCATAGGATAAAACGAGTATCCCCCTCTATTTTGAGGAAGTCCCGCATTTGCGTGTACCGAGATAGGTTTACCCCAAACCTCAGCTAAGGCCTTAATATGTTTACCATATTGTTCCGGTCCAGTTCCACAGTTAAAACCTAAAGACAAGATATCAAAAGGCTCTAGTATAGCCGCAATAGTTTGAGCGTCTGTTCCAATAAGCATCGTTCCAGCAAGTTCAATAGTTACTGAAATCATAATAGGGAGTTCAGTTTTACGCTCAATGTTCGCTGCTTGACACGCATGAAGCGCAGCTTTTATTTGAAGAGGATCTTGACAGGTTTCAAGTAAGAATACATCTGTTTGTCCATCAATAAGAGCAAGGGCACATTCCGTATATCCCGAAAGCATCTGATCATAATGCATATGACCTAAAGAAGGAAGCTTAGTACCGGGTCCGATAGAGCCTAAAACAAGACGAGGGTGTTCTGGTGTGGAAAACTTATCACACATCTTTTTAACAATAAGGGCTCCCGCCTTAGTCAATTCGTAGGCTCTATCTCCAATTTGGTATTCATCTAAAACCCAGTCAAAAGAGCCGAAGGTATTGGTTGTAATTAAGTCTGCTCCCGCTGTTAAATACCCACTATAAACTTCTTCTAATATATCAGGTGCGGTTACATTTAAAAGTTCATTACAGCCCTCATTACCTTCCCATTGAGCGTCAGTTATTCTATCAGCTCTGTCTTGTAATTGAGTACCCATAGCACCATCAATGATCATTGGACGTGTTTTAATTGTGTCTAAAATATATTGTTTAACAGACATGTTTCTCTTTTGTTTAAAATACTTATACTTATATAGAACTACTTTTAATACTTCTAAATAAAGATAAGGATCGCCATTTTAGCAAAAATGAGCATAAATGTTAATGAGAGACTAGACTTAATAAATTTAGAGCATTTCTAAACAACTATATAAAACACATTATAGAAAATTAGAATAAATAATGCTAAGATATATGAAACTCAATACACAGGTGAAATAATGCAGAGTCTACATAGTTTTGTTATCAATAAAATTTTTAAGTCTGCTATCTTACCTATGTTGTTTATAGAAATTCTTCTTATCTTTTTAATTTTCATTTTCGGATTTTTGCAGGAAGAAAAAAACGAGCTATTACTTCAAGACACGGCCTCACAAAGTTTTGAAGAGGTAGCCTCTCAAGTTGCTCAACGAATGAATGCCAAAATTGAACGTGTTGAAAAAGATGCTAATGCCCTTAAACAAATAATTGAATCTTTGTTTACTCATAGTATATATTATGATGGAAGCCATCTCTCGTATGTCTTCGATGAAGGCTTTTTCATTAACGAAAAAAAGGGAAGTGCCGCAATTTATACCACAAATATAAGCAGTTTGAATGATCAAGACAAATTATCCTTAAAAGTACTTTCCATGTCTCAGGTTCCTCTTGAGGCTTTAATGAATCAGTATAAAGGTGTTGTCGATTCTGCTTGGATTAACCTTGGTAAAAACTATTCGTTATATTATCCTTATATAAATGTAAAAGACGAACTTTCTTCTACCTTAGACCCTACAAAACAATCTTATTATTTTAAGGCAGATGAGACCTTCAATCCTGAAAGAAAAACTATCTTCATCCCGCTATTTCAAGAACCGTGGGCCCTTTCACATGGCCAAATAGGGTCTGTTGTTTCACCCATATATGTAAATGATAAGATGGCGGGAGTTATAGGGATGACCCTAACTACGCAAAACACTAAGGAGTTAAGTAATATAACTTTACCCTTTAATGCTTATATTATAATCTTAGGAGAAGGAGGTCATGTACTCTTTTCTTCAGATGAAGATGAGTTTTATAATGACTTTCAAATCAACTCTTTTTCTACCTTACATGAAAAAAAGATGCAAGAGCCCTTAAGCCCCTTCATCTACCATCCTCATGAAGACTCTAATTTTGTTTTCTTTCAAAAAACACTTCAGAGTACAGGATTAGAACTTATTTTAATTGCAAAAAAAGATAATATTAATAAGGAAATCAATGCTGTATATTTTGAAACACGAAAATATGGTTTTATCTCATCA
>DTVI01000423.1 GCA_012963655.1 Sulfurimonas sp. | reverse complement strand
AAGTTTTTGAGGTCAAAGAAAAAAAATTGATCAGCCGTGCCTTCATCCCCTACCTACCCCCTTACGAAAAGATCACCATCTATTGTGATACTCCCTATGAACAAAGAGGCATCTACACCTGGGATAGAATCGCTTTTGGCACACGCTACCCCTTTGGTTTTGCGCAAAAACTACGCTTAATCGACAGTCCTGGTCTGCGCTTAGTCTGGCCACGCAGAAAAGGCATGCGAACCAAAAAAAATGCCTCCATCGTGCAAGCCAATGATCACTTCCAAATGGCGCAAGCCAGTAATGAAAGTATGCGCGGTAAACTCGGCTCCGGATCACTCACTGAAGGCGAAATTCGCGAATACGTTCCTGGTGATGATCTCAGATATGTCTCATGGACTCACAGTGCTATGCGTGGAATACCGGTGGTGAGAACCAGGCGTGCGGGCTCTGAAAAACAAGATCTATTACTCGACACGCGTGTTGATCAAGACGAATTTTTTGAGAATACCATTGCCCGACTTGCACAATCTTTTTACTCAGCCTCAGGCAGCTCGGTGATTGACCAAAACGACCAGCAAAGTCAAATGACCGTGATTGACTGGAGCGGCTCAACCACCGTCAAAGGGGCCAGAAACTGTTTGGACGCCCTCTCGCGCGTGGAAGCAGCTGGAAAGTATAGGCGCGAATGAGAATTAAAACGCTCTCCAGTATTTTTATTCTCATGCTCGACATTCTTGCCATGGGCTCAATTTTGTTAAGTGGTGAGATCTATACTGAAGTCATCGCCATCCCACTGCTGTGCGGCCTCTATGCCTTTGGCTTCCAATTTTTAAATCGTGGCACGCGCATTGAAGAACGAAAGCCTATTCCCAATCTAGCGCTCTTACTGATTTTAATTTCTATCACCATCGCAGTGGGTATTTTTAGTGTGGTCTCTGACTGGCATTTTCTACTCATTGCCGCCAGTTGCGCTCCCATCTTCCATGCAACGCTTTGGCTTGCTCCGGTTAACCTGCGCTCTAAGTCGCTCAGGCTCGGGCTTGGTTTTGTTGAGCTGGTCATTACCACTTCCATCACCCCTGACCTCTACGTTGCGGCACTCATCTT
>DTVI01000422.1 GCA_012963655.1 Sulfurimonas sp. | reverse complement strand
TCATCAGCCTTAGAAGCATTTGCAGAAACATTCGATGTAAGCTCTTCCAGTGCTGCTGCAGTCTCTTCAAGTGAGCTTGCCTGCTCATTAGCAGATGTAGACAGTTCCTCACCTAATTTTGAAAGGCTAGTGGCATCATGTTTGAACTCTTTAGAGAAGCGCTCAATAATAGCAAATATCTCACTCGAACTAACCGAAAGTGAAGTCAGCGCATTGACTACTGAAGCAAATGAACCATTATAAGAATCTACATTATCCACTGATGCGGAGTAGTCCCCTTTAGCATAAGAAGAAAGTATATCAAGGAGTACTGTAAACGTCCCTTCCATACGATCAATCAGTGCGTTAATTGTATATGAAAGCTCTTTAAGACTTTCATCACTATAATCTGCCTCGATACGGTCATATAAGAAGCCGTTCCCAGCCCGGTCACAGATCACTTTAAAGTTGTCCAGTGCTTCGCGTTGCTCTGTCACCTTCTCTTCAAGTTCACCAATATTTTTATCAATAATCATTGCCATTTGTCCAAATTCATCTCGACCAAGTGAACCAAGCATCTCCGCGCTTTCTGACTTACCACTAAGGAAACTAAAGAAATTCATTAGCCCATTTTGTGTTGTTGTAAGAGAGTGTTTAATCTGTGCAGCAATCATCATAAGGATAAGTGTAAGTAAAACAATAGCAATTGCGCCACCAACACCGGCTGATATTTCCCAAGTGTAGATGTTCTCTTTAAATGCTTTTTGCTGAACATCTGCCTCATACATTTTTGACTCTACAAGCTTATCCATATATCTTCTAGATGCTTTTGCAAGTGGTGAGTAATTCTTCTTATAAGCCTTATAAACTTGATTTAAGCGTATTTCTCCAGACTTGACCATACCAAGAAGTTTAATGGACTCATCCAAAAATTTCATCGTACTCTCATGTGCATCTTCATACAGCTTTATCTCGGCGACATTACTGTTAAGCATTTCCATTATTTCGAAATGTTCAACGACCTTCTCTCTTGTATGCTGTGCTTTGGCAAAGTTTTGATCATAATTACCACCAAGCATAATCTCTCGAGAAAGACGACTAAAATAGTTTAGTTCTTTT
>DTVI01000421.1 GCA_012963655.1 Sulfurimonas sp. | reverse complement strand
TTTTATTTAGCAATCTTGTAATAGGATCCTTTTTTTTCCACTTCCTAAACTCTTTCTCTGTCCGGTAGTTAAGATTATTATCAAAATTAGGACCGCAGTGCTCAAGCCATCTGTATGTAAAAAATTCTAAAAAATACGGCCCATTACCTTTTTTAGTTTCGGAAACAGCTTTACTTATTGCTTTGTAAACTTTTGTTACATCATTTCCATCACACTCCAAAACTTTGGAACCAATGGCTCTAACCATTTTTGCTATACTTCTTTCTGGAGGTTGTCTTACAGATAAAGGACTATAAACAGAATAAAAATTATTTTCACATATAAATATAACCGGTAATTTTTTCACTACAGCAAAATTTATTGATTCAAAAAAAACTCCCTCTTCCACAGCAGCATCTCCATGAAAAATGAAACTTATTTGTTTTGTTTTTTTTATTTTAGCTGCTAATGCTAAACCTACTCCTATTGGAATGCTATTACCTACAATTGCTGATGTTCCCATAAAATTCACAGAAAGATCGTTTAAATGCATCGAACCTCCTTTTCCTTTTGAGCAGCCAGTTTTCTTTCCATAAATCTCTGCTATCATTGATTTAAGATTTCCTCCTTTTGCTAAGTAATGAGCATGTCCTCTATGCGAGCTCACCGTAAAATCGTCTTTCAAAACAATTTCAGAAAAAGCTGCTGGAACAGCTTCTTGACCTACTGATAAATGAGTTGGGCACCTCATTTTACCTTCATGATATCTTTTGGCTATTTCTTGTTCGACAGCACGAATTCTATACATGTTTCTGTATAATTTTAATAACAGGTTATTTTTTACGGTATGAACCAATAATAATCTCCAGTGTAGCCAACTTCTTTAAAAAACAATTTCCAATCAGATACTGACATTATTGTCTTAGCAGTTAAATTCCAGGCTAATATTCTTTTTTTTTCTTCTTTATTTCTATATGCGTCGACTGTAATAAATGAATATTTTTTTTTTACTCTTGTAATTTCGCGAAGTGCTTTAGCACATTCTGATCGTTCTAAATTATGAATAGTATTTATTGAAATAACTACATCAAAAGAATTATCTGGAAAAGGTAATTTTTTT
>DTVI01000420.1 GCA_012963655.1 Sulfurimonas sp. | reverse complement strand
TGTGTGTTACTATCGGTATCATTGTTACATAATTTTAACGTGGCGACTGACCCAATTTTTTTCAAAATAGCCCGCTTATATCCATTTAGAAGCATTTTTATTGACTACTTAAATACCTATTCAAAACAACACACTTGCCACAATACTTTGTACTTTGCCTAAGGTTACTTCATCTAACTTAGTCACAAACTTTACTTTTCTGGCTTTAAAGTCTATTGATTTAATTTGTTCGCTCATTATGTAGCCTGTTATTTCTTTATTATTTATGGGAACATGGAAGGGGAAGTTTCTGTCTGTGTTTGTTATTGGGCAGGCTATGGCTAGGCCTACATTTTTATTGAAGAGTTCATCACTTAGAATTAGTGCTGGTCTTCTTCCTTGTTGTTCATGTCCTGCTTGAGGATCAAAGGTTAAGATTACTATGTCACCTTTTTTTGGGATGTATTGTTTTACCATTCTTCTTTTCCAAGAAATGTTGTTATTTCTTCATGTGCTTGATAATCTTTTGGTATTTGATTTATTAGGTCTTTAAGGTCAATCTTTTCTCTTTCTTTTTGCATAGGTTCAAGAATAACCTTATTATCTTTAATAAAAATATTTAGCTTATCCCCAATACCTATATGAAGGGCTTCAATAATATCTTTTGGAAGTCTTAGACCTTGGGAATTTCCCCATTTTGAAATTGTTGCTGTCATTGTCTTTCCTTTTATGTATATCCAAAGTATATCATATTGAATATAAAATTTATCTAATGAAATTTATTTAGAATTCCGCCCTGTAAATAAACTTCCTAATAAACATGAAATTTACTACATGGGCAGGTTTACCATTGATTATCACAAATTTTACCCAAAACCTTCGAAATTCGAAAAACCTAAAGCCCAAGATATTAGTAATATTTTAGATTCATTTTTTAGCTGTCAATAGAAACATTAATAAAAAGAGTTATAATATTTAATCTATTAAGATTAGAGGAATAAATTTATAATGAGTATATTAGAATTATTAGAAAGTTTACCTATAAGTAAAGACTATAATGTATCGCTTTGTCAAGACCAGTAAACAAAGGTTTCTGATTCCACCTTATTACGATACCTTA
>DTVI01000419.1 GCA_012963655.1 Sulfurimonas sp. | reverse complement strand
TCCATATATAATCAAAGAATTCTAGTGGTTACGGCCACGTAGAACTAGCGCAATTATTGGATTTAAGGAACTGAAGGTGTACAGCTTGTCCCTTCCGCTCCAATGATTTGCTACAATTATTCATGTTAAATATGAGTTTCTCCCTTTACTCTGTTACCTTAATTTTTCTCCGTTAGGCTTGGATACATGTTTTTGAATAATATGAAAGACAGTGAAACCGCTAAGTTAGTTGATGAGATAAATAGTAATCCAGCGCCGGTCATATTGTATGGGGCGGGTTTTTATTGTCGCCTAGGCATAGGCGCCCTAAAGAACCTTAATATTCAGGTTGATGCTATTTGCGATAGTGACTTAGATAGAGAAGGATCATATTTTTGTGGGTATGAAATTATTTCACCCAAAACGCTAAAAACTTTCGATCGGGAAGCCCATATTTTTGTTGTCAGTATTTTCGTTACCCCCATTTTACAGTTGCTAACTTCACTTGCTTTTCGGAATATTTACGACTGCACTAATTTATTCGAAAATACGGATTTTTCTGAAATAGATCTTGACGATAATTCCACAGGAAAAGATGGTGACTACGGTGAATCTCGCAACATTGTTAACATAAATCGTCAAATCGGTTTGTATAAACATGAGATCCTAAAAATACTGCCAATCGATTCAAATGAACTGCATCTAAAATATATTGATATTGTCATAACAGAAGCCTGTTCCATGAAATGCATCGATTGTTCAAATTTGATGCAATATTACATCAACCCGAAACACAGTGACATTGATATCCTATTTAGATCTCTGGACCAAGTTATAACAACTGTTGATCATATTTACGAATTGCGAGTACTAGGGGGTGAGCCATTTGTAAACAAACAAATTTACAAAATAATTGATAAGCTCGTATCCTACGAAAACGTAGACAAGATTGTTATTTATACAAATGCGACGATCGTCCCCAAAGAACGTAATTTGTCTTCTCTAAAAAATGACAAAGTTTTTCTTGACATTACCGATTATGGTCAACTGTCGAGAAATTTAGACAAGCTAATTGGTGTGCTTGAACTTAATTCCATTTCATATATTGCAAAAAACCAATATGGA
>DTVI01000418.1 GCA_012963655.1 Sulfurimonas sp. | reverse complement strand
ATTGCCTCCAAATTGTCCTGCCTGCGAGGATACATTGATGATGCTCCCTCCTTTTCCTCCGCATGACTTAGCCATTCGCTTGATTGCTTCCCTGGCACATAAAATTAAACCAGTTATGTTTGTACCAATTGTTCTCTGTATGGTTTCCACATCCAGATCTAAAACCTTGCAGCGTGTTCCGGTAAAACCGGCATTATTAATTAGAGCTGTCAGTGGTCCCAACTCATTATCCACTGAAATAAACAGTTTTTCAATTTGCTTCGCGTCGCTTATATCTGCCTGGATTGCAACAGCTTTTCCTCCGTCACTTTTAATGGATTCGACTATTCTTTGAGCTTGATTGGCATTGCGATTATAGTTCACACAAACGGCATATCCATTGCGGGCTAACCATAGGGCTGTTGCCGCCCCCAATCCCCGACCTGCGCCTGTTACTAAGGCTACTCCTGTAGTCTCACTCACCTCAATGCTCCCTCTATTTTTCAGCGCTGATTTTTCCAGGGTCGACCGCACGAACGGACTGAATACTGGTTTTGTCAGCGAACGAGTTGTTTTCCAAATAAACTTTTTCCAAATTGTCCATTTCCATAGTGGTTAAAGGTCCCAGCTCACTGGCACGGATATTTTCTAAAACTTCCTCTTCCGTCATCATTCCGGGAATGACCGCAGAAACCTGGGGGAATGAAAGGCAGAACCTCATCGCAAACTGAGGTTTGGTCTGTGTGGATTTATTGCTCATGCAATCCAGTAGTTCTTCTGCGCCGCTCACCCAGGCATTTACCTGTTCTTGTGGCCACCTGCTCCGGTGATCCCAGCTCTCAAACTGTGTGTTCATGGCAATTCTCCCACTTAAAAACCCAAAGCTTAGTGGAGTCCGGGCTATCAGCGATGTTTGGGTGTCTTGAGCCAAACTCATCAAGCCACAATCCAAGGTGCGTCTATCAAGCATATTAAAATTTACTTGTAGCGAAGCAGGTTTTAAATGCTTGATTGCCAAAAGACCATGTTCCGGAGTCTGAGCTGAGACCCCAAAGGCTCGGACTTTTCCTTCCTGCTTTAAACGATCCAGACACCCCAGGATTTCTTCTCCGTTTTCAATCACCT
>DTVI01000417.1 GCA_012963655.1 Sulfurimonas sp. | reverse complement strand
TGATTAAAATTTCCGCTCAATCGTCATCATCAATTGTAATGATACGTCCACACCACTTTACAGTTAATGCTGAAACTGCCATAGACAATGCCTTTCAGGTAAGAAAGATGCCACAAGAAGAACTCGGAAATTTAGCTTATCAAGAAATATCAAAATCAGCTGAAATTCTTTCTAATCATGGAATAAAAGTTCATATGTTTGAGAATAAAAATTCTCGAATTCCAGACTCGGTATTTCCTAACAACTGGCTTTCAACCCACCCAGGTGGGCATGTAGCTGTCTATCCAATGAAAGCTCTTAGTCGTCGACTTGAACGTAGATGGGATATTCTTGAAATGCTCAAATCAAAATACCAAGTCAATGATATTATAGATTATTCCGGGCTGGAGTATGATAACTTGTTTCTAGAAGGTACTGGATCTATGGTTTTAGATCATCTTAATCGGATTGCCTATGCTATTGAGTCTGACAGAACAAATTTAACTGTTCTAGAACGTTTTTGTAAAGACTTTAACTATGAACCAATGACGTTCTCAGCTGAAGATGAAAATGGGGTTACAGTCTATCACACTAATATTTTGATGTGTATAGGAACTGAGATTGCATTGATCGGACTTGATATGATTACTAATGAATCAAGACGGCAGGAAATTCTTGATCGACTTAAACATTCTGGCCGTAAAGTCATTGCTTTAAGTAATACTCAAATTATTCGTTTTGCTGGAAATGCTATTGAGTTACAAGGCAGAGATAAAAGTATTTTGGCATTGTCAAACAATGCTTATGGCTCATTGACCAATGAACAAATTTCTATTATTTCTGATAGCGCCATTTTGGTACCATTAGAAATTCCAACGATTGAACTCTCTGGTGGTTCTGTTCGATGCACTATCGCCGACATCCATTTATCACCAAGAAATGATCCTACCGCCAAACACGAGTAATGTTGATCAAAAAAGATTCACAAGTGTGACGCATGAGTGACAAAACACTTTTTTTGTGAATTTATCGTTAAAGAAAATATCAAGTATTTGGCGGAGAGAGAGGGATTCGAACCCTCGATAGTATTGCTACTATACACGCTTTCCAAGCGTGCTGATTAAA
>DTVI01000416.1 GCA_012963655.1 Sulfurimonas sp. | reverse complement strand
AACGATATTGCTTCAGACTGGGAATACCCAAGGTATTGGCTTATATACCATCCTACAAATAGCATTAACGCTAAGGTTCCTAGAGTATATCGTTTTAAATACATATATATTTTCCTTGAATTATTTCTTATATTCCACTTTTTTCTGCGATTTCTCTACAGTCAATGCAGTATTTGGCATGTGGTTTTACTTTTAATCGATGAACACCAACGTATTCTTCACACATTTCACATATTCCAAATGGACCTTCAGTCCCTTGTATTATTTTAGCTAATGCAATATCAATTTCAAATAATTCTAGCTCTTGTTGATTACCAATAGCATTCTCAACCATATTATCGTTACTAACTGAAGCATAATCGCCTTCATCATTTAACTCTAACTCTCTTAACGCATCCATCTCTTTTTCAACTCCGGAAATGTTTTTTTCGATTTGTACCTTACGGGACTCTAAAGTGTCCTGAAAATATTCTAGTTCTTTATCGTGCATTTCTCTCATTGAAGTAAACCTTTTTTATCTATATCTTTTTACTTGTGATACGGATGGTTATTGTTGATAGCAAATCCTCTAAAGATTTGTTCCATCAAAACAGCTTTAGCAATCTTATGACTCATAGTAAGTTCCCCTAAAGAAATCACTGCGTCACACTGTTTTAAAAAGCTATCTTCAAAACCATAAGCACCACCTATGTAAAAATTTACCGATATTTTATCACTCAAAAGCTTGGCGAACTTAAAACTGTCGACTAATTTTCCATTTGGATGAAGAGCTATATTATAAGATTTACTTAAATAAGGCTCATAAACTTGAGTATATGAAGCCTGTGCTTTTGCCTCACCTTCAACCTGTGCTTGATGAATTTTTTTATTAAAAATTTCTATATCTTCAATCTTAGTAAACTTAGATGTCATCATCTCAAGTTCCTTATACAAGGGACTATACAGAGATTTCTCAGGCTTAGCTATTGACAAAACTCTAAGCTTCATATAGCCCAGTTCCTACTACTAAATATGTCACATTTTCAAACACATCACTTAACTTTACCCCACCAATAGCAGCTACATTATGGGTAGAAAATGAGGCCAATTTATCCAAATTAGCACCGAGTATATTTGTAACATCTTTTGTTGAAGTGTGTTTAAAAGCACCCAGGCCAATATAGTTTAAATCCATATTATTAGCAATTTTTATCTCTTTTTCATCATGAGTAGAGATACCAAAAAGCTTATCTGAACCAATTTCTTCTCTAATTTTAGCAGCAGCAAGAAGAATATCTTTGTCAATTTTCATCAAATCTTCTTGTCCCATATGCAATCCATCACAAAATGAAACAAGCTCAGGTTTGTCATTTACGATTAAAAAACCATCCCAAAGTTGACGAAGTTCAATAAGACTTTCTTTTATACTTTCTACTGAGCCCTCTTTATTCCTATATTGAATAATTTCAGCCTTATACTTACGGGCAAAGCCAACAAAGTCATTTAGAGAGAGGTTACGAGTGTTTAAGGTGTCTTGGTCACAAAGGGCATAGAGTTTCATTAGAAGTCTTTTAAGGGAGGATTAGCCGTGTTAAACGGCTTGTATTTCTTTGTCTAGAAGCATACTCATAAGATCAGAAATAGTTTTTTTCATTTGATTTCTATTTACAACCATATCTACAGCACCTTTTTCAAGTAAGAATTCTGCTCGTTGGAAGCCTTCAGGAAGATCAGAACCAATAGTTTGCTTAATAACTCTTTGTCCTGCAAAACCGATTAATGCACCAGGTTCAGCAATGATAATATCACCTAGTGTTGCAAATGAAGCCGAAACCCCACCCATAGTAGGATCTGTTAATACAGAAATATAAGGTAAATTTGCCTTTGCCAATTTAGCAAGTGCAGCAGAGGTCTTAGACATTTGCATTAAAGAAAATGAAGACTCTTGCATTCTTGCTCCACCTGAGGCAGAAACAATAATAAAGCCTTGCTTCTTTTCCATCGCACGCTTAATACCACGAACAATTTTCTCCCCTTCTACTGAGCCTAAAGAACCACCCATAAAAGAAAAGTCAAAGATAACAAGTTGAATACCAATACCATTCATTGTACACTCGCCACTAACAACAGAAGAGGTACGTCCAGTTTTAGCTTCTGCTTCTTCGACACGTTTTTTGTAAGACTTTTTGTCTACAAACTTTAAAGGATCTGTTGGTCTAAGACTTGCGTCCATTTCAACAAAAGAGCCCTCATCACACATAAGTAAAATACGTTCTTTCACACCAATACGAAGGTGGAATCCACATTTAGGACAAACATAATGTTGTTTTTCAATCTCTTTGTAGTACATAAGAGCCTGACAAGATTTACACTTAATCCAATGCGAAGGTGCTTCAGACTTACTCGGTTGTGGCTTGCTTGGCTTAGAACTAAAAAAATCGAATAAACTCATATTATGTATTCCTATCTATGTTATTTTACTTATATAAAGGTGAAGTGCTTCACTTATATATAAGGTATCCTACGTATGCTATTTTACTTATAAAAAGATGAGATTTACTTATATTTTTATAAGGTATTCTATTTTACTTTAAAATTATTGTTTTAATTTTCTCAAAAACTTCTTTATCTTTTGAAATTATGATGTGTGTTTCGTCCTTATACACGTACAAATCTTCACACATATATAAACCTGCTTCTAAATCATAAGTTCGCAGTTTACCTAAAAAAACCATATAGTTAGTATAATGTGAATAAGCTAAAGACAGAGCAACCGCGCCGGGGGCTCTATATTTTAAACGATTTTCGATTAATTCTTTTGTTAATTCAGGATATAGAGCTGCTTTTTCAAAAATCCCAATACGTGAAGTATGATGCTTTACAACAGGTTTGAAGTGTGCAGAGTGAAGCTTTCCTTGAAGAAACTGCTTATCATCTTTAATAAAAATATCCCCATTAGCAAAGTTACAAACAATACCTAGGACACATTTTTCTTCTTTCATATAGGCGATACTAGCACCAAAATACGGAAAGTGTGTCAGCATATTATCAGACCCATCAATAGGATCTAATACAATTTGCATATCACCTTCTCCAATAAAGCCTGACTCTTCAGAATTAATTTGACCAAAGCGGCCTAATCTATCTATAAAAATCTGTTCTGCCATAAGGTCTAAACCAACAGAAAAGTCTCCCCCTGCCCCAATTTCCTGAGGTTTATAAGCTTCAATATCTTTAGTAGTTTCAAGCATTATCACGACCTCTTGACAGGCCTTAATAGTTTCGCGGATAAAGGCTTGCATTATTTAAATGATTTGATAATGGCGCGAGCTGCCTCACGTCCGTCATAAGCAGCTCTTACAACAAGGTCTGCTCCACGGAAACAATCTCCACCAGCAAAGATACCTGATGTTGATGTTTCAAAATTATCATTTAGAGTGATACCACCCCATGAGTTTGTTTCAACACCATTTGAAGCTAGGTAAGACGGATTTACAGGGTCAAATCCAAGAGACATAATAACAACATCTGCGTCTACCTTAAATTCTGAGCCTTTTTGCTCTTCCATTCTTGCTCTGCCACTTTCATCTTTAGCACCAAGAGCTGTCTTAACCATTTCAATACCAACAACTTCTTTATTATCATTTATAAGAACTTGTTTAGGAGAAGCGTAAAATGTAAAGTCTACACCCTCCTCACAAGAATTTTTATATTCTTTTTGAGATCCTGGCATATTATGAGCATCTCTTCTGTATAAACATGTAACAGACTTTGCGCCTTCACGTTTAGCTGTTCTTACACAATCCATAGCAGTATCACCAACAACATTTTTATCTTTAAAGTCAAAAGCTTTATCATACTTCTCACCAAAGTTCTTAGATTGAATAGCAGTTAAGTAGTCCATAGAAGCAAAAACACCCTTAGCATTTTCATTTTCTAAACCAGCTACCTTTGCCCTAGTTACACCAATTCCGATAAAAATTGCTGAACTCTGATCTGTTAACTCTTCAAAAGATATATCTTTTCCTACCTCACAATTAAGTGTAAGATTTAGACCCGCTTCAATTAAGCCATTAACACGGCGATCAACAACTTTTTTATCAAGCTTAAAGCCAGGAATTCCATACGTAAGAAGTCCCCCTGCTCTATCAGCCTTTTCATACATATCAACGCCAATACCAGCTCTTAAAAGATAAGTTGCTACAGAAAGTCCTGCAGGACCTGAACCAATAACAGCTACTCTTTTATCAGAGCTAACACCAGGAAAGCGAGGCTTAAGACCCGCTTTAAAACCTTCTTCATTAATAAAGGTTTCAATAGAACCAATAGTAATCGCACCATGCCCATCATTTAATGTACAGTCACCCTCACAAAGTCTATCATGAGGACAGATACGGCCCATAACCTCAGGGAAGGGAGACGGCTCATTTGAAAGATTAAAGGCAAATTCTAAATCTTTTTCTGCAATAGATTTTAGCCATTGAGGAATGTAATTATGTAAGGGACACTTATCAAGACAAAAAGGATCACCACATTGGATACATCTATCACTTTGTGAAGCAGCTTCCTTACTTTCAAAAAATTCATAAATTTCATTAAAATCTT
>DTVI01000415.1 GCA_012963655.1 Sulfurimonas sp. | reverse complement strand
AAGTTTGTTGCAAAGTTTAAAGTCTTTGCATTAGCTGTAGCTTTTATTAGGCCTAAACCCTTTAATGAAACGCCTGCTAAAGCAAAGAATGAACCTGTTCCTGGTCCAAAAACTCCATCATACAGACCTATTACTGGATCAGCTATATTTTTGTACATATATTTATGATATTTTTTTATATGTTTGTCTTCTTTAGGTAAAGGAATAAAAATAAAATTAATACTATAGGAATTATAAAATTTAATATTTCTACATTTATAAATTGAACTATTATTGTTCCTATCATAGAGCCAACAAATGCATATAGCATAAGTATTTTTACATTTTTAAATAAAACTTTTTTCTTTTTAAACATTAGATAACTTGCAGTTCCTGAGCCAATTACAGCCTGTACTTTATTTGTTCCTAAAGCCATTAAAGGAGGAACTCCACTAATTAATAAGGCTGGGATAGTTATTAGACCTCCTCCACCTGCTAGAGTATCTATAAGTCCTGCTAAGGTTGCTAATAAAAATAAAAATATTAGTATTTCTATAGAAATAGAAGTAAACTCCATAAGTTACCTTTTTGTTTTTATAAAAATTATAGTAATGAAGTGTCTTTTAAAGGTAGATTATAAAAAGCCTAGTTTGGCTATTTATAAGAAGGTTTATTAAATTACTATTGGCATTATAATAGTTTTGAAGTCTTCTGAACTTACTACAAAAGGTAAGTTTGATTCGTTTAGACTTATAGTAAATTCAGATGTATTTATTTGAGATAAAAAGTCTAAAATGTATCTGCTATTGATTGCTAACACAAAGGCCTGAGTAAATGGCGTTTGAAATGATATTTGTGTTTTGGCTTCAATATTATCTTCGCTTAATGATTCAAAAGTTATTAGACCGTTTTCAAAGGTTATTTTTAAATCATTTGAAATAGTTGTTATTTGCTTTATAGCATCTATCATCATTGCTTTTGGTAAAGATATATTATAAGTAGTTTCTTTAGGAATTATACGAGTATAGTCAGGGAACTTACCGTTAATTAATTTTGTAAAAAATGTATATTGATCTGATTTGATCATTAGATGTGTATTATCATAAAAAATTTCTATTGCATTGAAG
>DTVI01000414.1 GCA_012963655.1 Sulfurimonas sp. | reverse complement strand
AATAATCATAAAAATTTGATCAGGAGAGGAAAAAAGCAGACCTTTGTATATAGTAATAATAAGGCGATTCGTGTTGTAAAAGACAAGCTTCATGAAAATTTCATTAAGCCTTTTGGGTGGTTTTACTCAACATCAGCAAATGAAAAGGCCTTATCTTATAATAAAGAGTTTGCTCAAAGCAAATCTGATATAATCATTGAGAACATAAATGGTTTATTTGAAGGTGAATCGTCTTCAATTTCTAAGCTTTATAAAAATAAAATAAGAAGGTTACGTTAATGGGCATAAAACTCGCTACAGCATTTATAGTAGGTGCATTTTTTGCTTTCTTCATAGATTTCTTTTTTATCTTAGGATTATTTCTAAATTATATACAAGCCCAAGACATAGATGTTTATTATAATATTCTTTTTGCAGACCATCAAAGTTATATAGTCTTTTTCTCTTTGGTCGTTATTTTTGGATATTTGTTTATATTTTTTCCAAGTACGAAGATAGCTACCATTATATTTGGGATATGTTTTGCCATAATAAACCTTGTACAAATACCTGTTATTGGCTTTAAAGCAGGGCAGATGATGTTTGAAAGAACAAATCAAATTATAAAAGAAAATAAATATACCTACATTGGAAAGATAGTGTATGAGGGTAGAAGTACCATCTGGTTTTATGCAGAAGAGCTGAATAAAATCATTGAAATACAGATTAAGGATACCTTAAAAAAAGGTGAGTAATCCTCACATTTTTTTAAATAAAATTGACAAATAAGGATAGACAAAATATGAGTAAGATATTAAAAATAGGTTCGGCCATTGGTATAGGATCTATGAGTTTAGTTGTAATGAGTGCAATTAGTGGGTGTTCAGCGCCTCAAGAAGAAGAGAAAAATCGTTTCTTAGTGATTGAGCAAAATGTAAATGGTAAGTATACTGTTGTTGAAGAACATCCAACTGATGGTGAGTCAAGAGCGATTATTAGAGAACGTGATGAAAATGGTAAGATCACTGAACGCTTTATGAACGAGTCAGAAATGAAGATGCTTGCTGAACAAGAATATGCTAAGGTGAATCAGGAAACAAGTCACATAAAATCTTTAACATCCCCTT
>DTVI01000413.1 GCA_012963655.1 Sulfurimonas sp. | reverse complement strand
TAATGAAGCGGCAGAGATAAAGTGTTTTTTAGGATGTCTAATTTTAATAGTTGTGTTCATCAGTTAACGATGGGACTTGTCTTTGTGCTATGGCAACAAGGTATCCATGCACAGGATGAGGATCCAGGTAGTTTTCTTGAACAGGTTGCTGGTTCTCTTTCTGGAGGTGAGCAACTATCTGCTCCAGGGTTTGGTGTCCGTTCAGCAAGCATCACGATGGAATCTGGGATCTATTATCTCGATACGTGGGTAGAGTATAGACTTTCAGCAGATGCGCGTGAGGCATTGGATGCGGGCGTACCGTTAACTATCCATTTGGAAGTGGAGTTCATCAATCCCAGATGGTACTGGACTGATGAAAATGTTGGTGACCTTAGACAGAGCTATCAGCTTCAATATCACGCTTTAAGCGAGCGATACATAGTTTTGAATCTAAATAGTGGAGAACAGAATACGTACGCCACCCTGTTTCCCGCACTGAACGGTCTGGGGCGAATCACCGGTTTGCCACTTATCGACTCATCTTTGCTAAATTCGGATGAAAGCTATGATGTTCGAGTGCGCGCTGTCCTAAGCACAGAAGATTTTCCAGGTCCCCTCCGCTTCCTTGCATTTTGGCGTCGTGATTGGTCGATGAGGAGCGATTGGTTTAGATGGCAGCTGGGCGACTAAAAAGGACGATCAATGTTCTAGCCGTTATCGCAAGCGCACTGCTTTGGCTAACCGCTCTTATATGGTTTGCGCAGACCGCTCAAAATTCTGAGGCTCTATCGCGCCTACAGAATGGAATACTGCTATTCAGTTTTATTGGTATTGTGATTTTGCTGCTTCTGATCGTAGCAAACTTAACACAGCTTGTTCGTGACTACCGTAACCATGTACCGGGCGCGCGTCTTAAGGCACGTATGGTTGTGTTGTTGGTTTCTCTGACGGTAGTTCCTTTATTGGTCGTGTACACTTTTTCATTGCAGTTTATAAATCGTGGGATTGATAGCTGGTTTAGTGTTGAGGTTGAGGAAGGGTTAGAGACCGCGCTGGAACTTAGCCGAAGCGCTCTTAATGTACAGATGAGAGAGAATCTGGCTGACGTGCGCAGCATGGCACAGCGGATTGAGACGGGCGGGCGGACAAATATTGTGGGCGAGTTGGGCGAGTTGAGGCGCGTCAGTGATGCCGTCGAATTAACGATTTTCACGATGGGCAACGATCAGATACTCGCGACCAGCGCGGAGAATCCCTTTCCAGCTGTCCCGCAGTTTCCTAGTGATGAATTGATTTTCCAACTCCGCCAGGGCGGAGGGGGTTCTTACGTAAGTCTTGAGCCTCTTGCAGACGGGGGACTCGAGATAATCGCAGCGACTAACCTCATGGCCGGCACACTTGTAGGTGAGCCAGATATACTGTTGGCTACCTTCCCTGTGGAGCCGCAGTTGAGCGAATTGGCAGGGAGAGCAGAGGCTAGCTATGACCAATACGCAGAGCTCGCATTTCTCCGTACACCGCTGAAAACCAGTCTTACAGCAACGCTGAGCATTGTGTTGTTGACCGGACTACTAGCAGCAGTCTACGGAGCCTTTTTCTCGGCCCGTCGGTTTGTGCTTCCCATCCAACAACTTATGGCCGGTACGCAGGCAGTGGCACGCGGGGATTTCGACACGCGTGTACCCATACCAGCTCGTGATGAAATTGGGTTCTTGATTAACTCCTTCAATGATATGACCAAGCGACTAGCCACAGCTCACGAAGAAGCTCGCGACAGTCAGCAGCAAGTGGAAAGCGAACGTGGAAAGCTCGAAACAATTTTGGCAAGGCTCTCGACGGGAGTGATTTCACTGGAAACTGACATGCGAATACGTACCGCCAATCAAGCGGCGAGCGCTATTCTCGGCTCAGATCTTGAGATTCATTTGGGTGAGTCTTTGGTTAATCTTGCGGAGAATCAGCCTCTGTTGTCTCAGTTTGTTTCTGTATCGCAGTCTCATCTAGAACGTGGTGAAAGCGACTGGCGAGAACAAATTGTATTGCGCAGTGAAGTTGGTCGACGTGTTCTAATGTGCGCTTGTGTAGCATTGCCCGGAGAGCATGATGAGCCGGGGGGTTATGTTGTTGTGTTTGACGACATTACAGCGCTCCTACAGGCGCAGCGCGATGCGGCTTGGGGTGAGGTTGCAAGGCGTTTGGCACACGAGATCAAAAACCCATTGACGCCTATCCAGCTATCAGCAGAACGTCTGCGTCGTCGTTATCTATCCTCCCCCACAACGGACTCAGAGTTTCTTGATAAGGCGACCCACACCATTATCCAGCAAGTCGAGGCAATGAAGGAAATGGTGAATGCTTTCAGTGAATATGCTCGGACTCCCGATATGGAGTTAACTGAATTCAATCTCAACGACGTAATTTCTGAAGTTGCGGAGCTCTACCACCACGAATTACCCCTAGCTCTAGAATTGAGTCTAGAAACCCTTCCACCAGTCAAAGCAGACGCTGGGCGCATGCGGCAAGTTTTCCACAACCTAATCCGAAATGCTCTTGAGGCGATGGGTCATAGTGATGACCAACAACTGAAAATATCAACTCGTCACACGCATGATGATGGTATGGGGTTCATCGCAATAAGGGTGGAAGATAATGGCCCTGGATTTTTAGAAGAAATTGTTGAAGAGGCCTTTGATCCCTACGTTACTAGTAAGCCAAAGGGCACTGGCCTCGGTTTAGCCATCGTAAAGAAGCTGGTGGAAGAACACGATGGGCAGATTACGGTGCGAAACCGGAAACAAGGGGGAGCCGTGATTAGCATACTGCTGCCCACAACAAGAAAGGCGGAAGACAAATTGTTGTTTAGCGAACACCGTCGTGATGAAAGGAGAGAACGCGCATGAGTAATGCGCGAGTTCTGGTCGTCGATGACGAATCCAACATTCGTTTGCTCCTTGAAGAGATCCTCAGCGAAGAGGGGTATGAGGTAACGACGGCAGAGGATGCTGCTGTTGCAAGAACCGCTAAAAAAAATCAGGACTTCGACCTAATTCTGTTGGATATTTGGATGCCCGATACGGATGGGATCTCCCTATTAAAGGAGTGGTCCGAACAGGGGGAGCTCGAACCAGTCGTTATGATGTCTGGACATGGAACGGTGGATGCTGCTGTTGAAGCTACCCGACTTGGTGCGCTTGATTTCATCGAAAAGCCGGTCTCCTTAGCGAAATTGTTGCGCACCGTCGAAAAAGCGTTGGAGCAGAGGCGGGCTGCTGAACCACGGCGCAGCCTAGTAACGCCAATGCCAGCCCCAGTTGGGAAGAGTGACACTATACGATCCTTGCGGGACCAAGTTACCAGAATTGCCCGATACGACGCTCACACACTATTGGCTGGCGAACCCGGGAGTGGGAGAGAGGCGCATGCGAGGCACCTGGCAAGTCTCAGCAGCCGTTCTGCAGGGCCCTTTGTCGTTGCAAGCGGCGATAACGGAACGACTGCATTCCTCGGCGACGGTCAAGAGCCGGGAGCTTTAGAACGAGCAAGCGGAGGAATTCTTTTTATTGATGAAATATGCAGCGTGTCTGCGGGTACTGAGCAAATGTTGCTGGAGGTGTTAGAGAAAGAACGGTACCGACCGATCGGTAGCAGTACGGACCGTGATCTTAACGTGCGGTTTCTATCGAGTGCCCCACCGGGGTTCGAGCAAGATATGAACGATTTCCGGAGAGAGCTGTTGTCCCGTCTCAGTATCGTTGTGATTCGTGTGCCGCCGTTGCGTGAGTATTTGGAGGATATACCAGAGTTATTGCGCTACTACGTTGACTTGCTGGTTGATTCAGAGAATCTACCATTTAGGAGATTTAGTGTCGCGGCACAGAACAGGCTCCGTAATTACCCCTGGCCCGGTAACATCCTTGAGCTGAAGAACATGGCGAGTCGGCTTTTGATTATTGGCGCGGAAGAAGAAATTACGCTAGAAGAGGTTGAGGGACAGCTTACCCCAGGAGCTTCAATAGACGAGCCTCTTGTGAAACAGGATCTACTTTCAATGCCTTTGCGAGAAGCGAGAGAGCATTTTGAGCGGGCGTATCTTCGCCAGCAGCTGATCCTGTGCGATGGTAAAGTGGGCCGACTGGCCGAACGGATCGGAATGGAGAGAACCCATCTTTACCGAAAACTTAATGCTCTAGGAGTCGATTTCCGCCAGGTATCAGCTGACGAGTAACAGGCATTAATCGTCGGCCGTGAGGTGGTCTATTTCTCCGGCTATGAATGTGCCATTGGCTTCGAAGCGCAGCATAGTAGTCCCAAAAGTTTTTTCCGTCAGATCTCTGATGAGCTTGTAAGCCTGTCGATCAGGGTCCCAGACGAGGCCGTCGACGCGGCTCTGCAGTGCAGAGTCGATTCGTCCGCTGAGGAAGGCCCCTTCCTGATCAATCCTCACCGTTAAGATTGGTGCCCAGCCAGTAATGCCACTAATGCTCACACCGACATGCGTTATGAAGTTCCCAAGGCTGTAAGCAATCAGCCGTCCGTTGTACAGCTCTAATGCTCTTGGTACGTGAGGACCATGTCCCAGTATCAAGTCAGCACCCGCATCGACGGCAG
>DTVI01000412.1 GCA_012963655.1 Sulfurimonas sp. | reverse complement strand
TTCTTCTCGTCATCTTTGTATTTTTACCAGTCTTTATTTTTCTTACTAAAGCTTTTTTTATAAAAATATTACTTTGTTATTTGTTTTGATATTTATGTTTATCATTAATGAGGTTGAATAGACTCCACTTTCTACACAATTGTGGGAGATGACAGTGACTGAGTTATTTAAAGATGTTTTTGTTTCTTTGGAAAGTATATGTGAAAAGGTTTCATTATCGATCTTAGTATTTCTTTCATAAGAGGCTGAGGTGGTTAGGGCTTGATCTTGTATTTCTATATGTTGGGCAAAGATATTTAGGTTTTGTGGATCTTTGATACCTACGGTAAATTTAGTCTTATCAGGTTTTAAGCCAAGGGCATAAATATCTCCTCCAAAATTTACCAAGGCAGAAGCTATTTTTTGTTTTTTTAAGATACCTACTGCTCTGTCAACAGCATATTCTTTGACAAATCCGCCTAGGTCTATTTTTGTGTGTTCATTATCAAAAACTAGTTTGTCTTTTTTAAGTGAAATATGTTCACAGCCTACAAAGGGAAGAAGTCTTTGTTTTTGAGCTTCTAATATTTTGAGGTCTGTCTCATTACTATATAGGTTTTTAAAGGTTGCTACCGTAATATCAAAGACACCCTTGGTAACATGATAATATTGCATGGCTCTTTGTAGAAGTGTTTTTGTCTCATTATCTATAGCTTGGATAGAGCGATTATTAAGTGCTGATAAAAATGATTCAGAATCATAATAATTATATTTTTTCTCTAAACGTTTTGTTTCTACCAAGATAGCTTCAGCTACCTTGTCAGCTTTCATCTTTTCTGGAGAATAGATAATAAGTTCACAAGGTGTGCTCATTGCGTTAAATTTATAAATAAACTTTTTAGAAGTAATAGGTAAATCCTGCTATAAAATAGGTTGCACTAAGCTTAGACACAGTGTCTTGAGTATAATAGTTTGCACCTATATTAAGAACAATATCCTTTGATACCTTATAATCGACACCTGTTTTATACGTCATTGAGGTAAAGCTGCTTACCCTTTCATCCGAAGACGCAAAATTTTCATTAGTAAAAGAACCTGTGTTTTTAAACTCAGAATAAAAGTCTGCCTCGCTTTGGGAATACAGTCTCAGTCCTAGTTTAAAGGTCCAATTCGTTCCTAATTCATAATACAGGTCATTATCAAGAGTATGTGAATTTATTCCCCAATCGTCTGTATAAAATCTGTAGGTAGTTTGGAAGGTTGTGTTTTTTGTTATGGCATTGGCGTAATCTAAGGACAAGCCATAAGAGGTACGCGTATCTGGTTTTAGTTCAGATTCTACTATTACATTTGCTGGAGTTGTTTTGCTTTGTCTTACTATATTATGATAGGGACTGCTTAGATATCCATCTTCTTGAAAGAAAAATACAGAAGCCTTTGCATAAGAGTTTGAATCTATATTTTGTAAAAAACTGAGCTGAGTATTAATAAGGCTTGCCGTTTCTTTTGCACTGGCTCCACTACTTGTATCACAAGAAGTATAAGGTCCACATTCTCTTACCAGAATCTCATTAGACTGAACAGCAAGACCAAAAGAAAGAGCTTGGTTTTTATCAGAACCTAACCAGTGCAGATACTCACCAGAAGCCTCATACGAATAAAAGTCATTTTCTTGAGAATAGGCTATACCAACGGTTAGTTCATCTCTATTTTCAAAACGGGTAGTAAGTAGGATATTCCCGGCTAGACGGTTATCTTTATAGTCAATATTTTCATATGAGACATTATCGGGAGTAGTTTCTCCTCTTTTGAAGGCTCCTGATGCCCCTGAACTTGTGTCTATTGCTGTAGGACTTGCTCCCGAAACTGCGTCAGACACAAGACTTATATTTAAGGTATAGTCTGTTCCAAAGTCCTTATTAACAGTTAAGGCAGGAGCTGAAATAGACGTTCGGTTATTGCTTTCATCATACTGCATATACTGAACACTAACATAGTCTTCTGCCTGTAGTGTAGACGCTACTATGAGACTTGCCGCGGCCATTGATAGTTTTAATTGCATCCGCAGCCCCCTCCAGACATTCCACCACCGCCCTTAGAAGCTTCTTTAGAATAATATATATGTTCTTCAAACTTTTTAATTAAAGGGGTTGGCCCGGATTCTTTCATAGTCTCTTTTCCCAAGGTTTCTTTTTCCCAGGGTTTAACATCCTTGATGCAGGCGGTAAATAAGAACAAGGGAAGGCTTAATAAAAATATGCTTTTTCTCATTTGCACATACCTTTAAGAGAAAGAAGAATATTTTCATCAATATCAGGAACGGCTCCTGTGGTGACCTTTAATACCTTATTGTTTTTGATGTAAAAAAGTGTTGGCATACCCTTAGGATTAAATTCAGAGATGATAAGGCTTTGGGGGTCGTTAATAATTCTAAAGTTTAGCTTACCATTTTCTTTTAAATGTTTTTGAAAGGCTATGCCCTTGTTTACATCCTTATCTACATCAATACCAATAATCTCTATTTGATCTTTATTTATCTGAGAATTGACCTTTGAAACAAGAGGGAGCTCTTTTTTACATGAACGGCACCATGAAGCAAAAAAATTTATGACATAGACCTTATCGGCTTTAAGATTTAGGTGGGTAGAAATGTCATTACTGATAAGGTCGCCTTTTTCATAAGAAAAAAGTAGACTAGTAAGCATTAGAATTGAAGTAAAAAATTTCATGGTAAATCCTTATAATTATATTAATATGAAAGTATAGTATTATTTTATGAATTTTAAAAATATAATTTTTTATTATAGCAAGAAGTATACTTATTTAAAATTACCAAATGGTTACAAGGAAAGTCTAATAATCTTGTTACAAAACTTCTCATAGAGTCCACAAGTATTCCACAATGGTAGTGTTACAATACGATTATCACAAAAGGATAACAGATACTCTTATCTTCTGTTACAATAAGTGCAAGTCGTTAATTAGTAATTCTTATATGTAATCTTAGTTACAGACATAAGATTATATATGCTTTACTATATTGACACAACATATTAAAAGGATTTATAATGGCAAACAAAACTAAATTAGCAACACTTATTCTAGGTGCAGCATTAATGACAGGTGTTGGCGCAACATCAGCAATGGCAGATGGTAAATGTGGTGCAGGTAAATGTGGTGGCGAAAAGAAAACTACTGAGGCTAAGTGTGGTGGAGATAAAAAAGCTGCTGGTAAATGTGGTGGAGATAAGAAAGCTGCTGACGCAAAATGTGGTGGAGATAAAAAAGCTGCTAGTAAATGTGGCGCAGGTAAATGCGGCGGTAAGAAGTAAGTTACTAATATGAGTATATTAAATGGCATCAAAGGGTGTGGGATAGGCTTAAGAAGCGAACATATCTTAGATGTTATACCCTCGGGATTTACTCCCGACTGGTTAGAAATTACCCCTGAAAACTGGATGAGCATGCCTTATCATTATAAAGATGCCTTTGAAGAAGTTATTTCAAAATTCCCTATTATGACCCATGGGTTATCCTTGTCTATTGGATCGCCTGAAGCACTAGATATGAGATTTTTGAAAGAACTTAGAGACTTTTTTGACAGATACAATATACAACATTATTCAGAACACCTTTCTTTTTCATCTTTTGAAAGGGGGCAGACTTATGAGTTACTTCCTTTGCCTCTTACTCGAAAAATGATAGAACAAGTTAGCGACAAGGTGAAGACAGTAGAAGACTTTTTAGGTCGGGCATTAATCTTAGAAAATGCAAGCTATTACACAATACCTTATGCAGAGATGCCTGAATTAGATTTTATTAATGAGGTGATGCACAAGTCCGGTGCGAAGATGCTTTTAGATGTGAATAACGTTTTTGTAAATGCGCGTAATCATAATTTTGATGCTAAGACATATATCAAAGGCTTGGAACATGATAAGGTGGCTTATATGCATGTAGCAGGACACACTTATTATGAAGAAGATGATCTTATTATTGATACGCATGGTGCGGATGTGTGTAACTCGGTTTGGGAACTTTTAGATTATACACTTGATTATGTTGATGCTCCTGTAATGATAGAAAGAGACAATGATATTCCTTCGCTTAATGATATACGCAAGGAATATAAAATCTTAGAAAAGATTGTAAGTTCTCATAAGTGCAAGGAAAAGCATTATGCTTGAAAGAGATGTACAAGAAAGGTTTGTTGAATTTATAAGGGGAAAGGTAGAAATTCCTGATTATAAGAATAATCCTATCCGTATCTATAAAGAGTTAGTGCATTATCGATTTTCAGAAGTTTTAAATAATGCTATGCCGGACTTTTGTTCTATCTTAGGTGAAGAACGCTTAGATGCACTAATTTTTTATTTTATTCAGTCTAAACCTAAATCACCTTTTATTTGGCAGGTTCCAACCTTATTTATGCAATATTTAATAGATTCTAATAAGGTAGAAGATATTGCCTATGGGGCTGATTTAATGTGGTTTGAGAGTATTGAAGTTGAGCTTTTAATGGGGGCTTATGATAAACCAATAAAAGAGTTTTTTGACTGGCATATAAACTTTAAACTTTCTAAGAGCATGCGTATGAAGGTCTTATCTTAC
>DTVI01000411.1 GCA_012963655.1 Sulfurimonas sp. | reverse complement strand
TCCTTGGGCTGGGAGTAACCGCCGACTTCTAAATTATCCCTCACTGTCAAATCCGAAAACAAACGTCTGCCTTCAGGCACGAGAGCGACTCCCAGCCGAACACGTTCTTTTGTCGGCACTCGATCCAGCCGCCCTGAACTAATCCGGATGCTCCCTGATTTGACCTGTACATGTCCGGCAATAGTCATCAAAGTAGTGGATTTGCCTGCCCCATTTGCGCCAACCAGAGCATGAATGCTTCCTTCACGAACGGTCAAATCCAGTTCATGTACCACGGTCAAAGAGCCGTAACCGCAAGAGAGTTTCTCAATTTTCAGCATGGACGTTTCCTAGGCCAATGTAGGCTTCTAGTACAGATGACTGTTTTAACACAGTTTCAGGATTACCTTCAGCGAGTTTACGCCCATTATCCAAAACTACCAGTCTGGAGCATATGCGACGCACTTCGGCGAGGTTATGTTCTATAAGCAAAATAGTTTGTCCCTGACGGTTGAGTTCCACAAGGATGTCAGCAAATGCGGCTGCCTCGACCTGATTCAGACCGGCCAGAGGTTCGTCAAGCAATAACATTCTGGGGCGTAGAGCAAGAACACGTGCGACTTCCATACGCTTGAGGTAACCCAGCGGGACGGCATTTGGAAATGAATCGGCAGCCTCTTCGATCCCTACCATTGCCAGCCATTTCAAGCTTTCCCGCAATGCTTCCCTGCGTTCGACACGAAACATTGAACGCCACGGATGCAGCGTTTGTTCTGTTCCAGCAGCGAGTGCAACGTTTTCAGCAAGGGTCATTTCCCGAAATGGTCGTACTAACTGTTGCGCAAATCCCAAGCCTTTACGTACTCTAGCATGTATCGGCAGGTTGTTGAGAATTTCTCCTTCCAGATCAATTTCACCCTGATTTGACTGAACCACACCTGTTATCACTCTCAACATCGTCGTCTTACCCGCACCATTTGGACCTATCAAACCAAGGATTTCTCCATGATTCAAATACAGTGAAACCTGTTCAAGTGCATGTACACCTCCGAAACGCACAGAGATATTCCGGATGTCTAGCAAACTCATTGATTCTCCTTCAGCACAAAAGTATTTTTACTTTTAGGGTA
>DTVI01000410.1:892-1110 GCA_012963655.1 Sulfurimonas sp. | reverse complement strand
CCAGGATTTCATGAGTGGTAATAGCACCACAATTAAAGGCGCTTAAAAAATAGTTGAGGAGTCCCTGCCCAGATGCGGCATCATCGAAGACGTCATTTGTAAGGGTTGCTTTTGCGCTCGATTTCATAAATTGCTTAAGGCGCTTTGTAGTCGGTTCTAAATGAGATTGGAAAAAGGCATAAAGCGAAGCGTATCGGATTGGTATTTGTGCTGGATGA
>DTVI01000410.1:264-847 GCA_012963655.1 Sulfurimonas sp. | reverse complement strand
ATGTTTGGAGCTTAGCCTCCAAGCATTGTGAACTGTTTGAGTATTAATATCTTTTTCTTCTAGAGAGAGATTTGAAAAGGGGCCTTTATGAGGTCCGATAGGTAAAATATTAGTGGCGCCATCAGAAATAAAAAGACCTGTTCCAGCGAGAGTATTTTTCATAAAGTTTCTAGCAAAATCGCAAATTTGATGAGTCATAGATTGATGACCAGCAATAATATTCATGGTGGCCGTGTAATCATAGGTCCCAAAGTGGGCACCTAAACACCTTCCCTCAGCTGTTTTTACGATATTGAGAAGCGCCGAATTACCTTCAGGGTCAAAAAGAGTTTCAGGTGTTTCTATCATAATTTCAATAAGCAAAGTCTTTTTCTTCAAAGAGAGTTTTTTTTCTATTTCACAGAGAGCTTCAACAAAGGTCTCTATTTGATGGGAAGAATTTATTTTAGGAAGTGTGATGACAAAGTTTTCTGGGAGTTTTCCCTTCGATTCATTGATAAGTGTGGTGAGAAAAATATCAAGGGTTCGAAAGCTCCTGGCCTTTTGATCTTCACTTAAGGGCTTTATCCTTATGCCAATAAAG
>DTVI01000410.1:0-254 GCA_012963655.1 Sulfurimonas sp. | reverse complement strand
CCTTTAGACACTTCAACCGCGGCCTTAAAAGCAAATTGATCTTCCTCCTCATCTAAGCGGTTACCAAATCCATCTTCAAAATCAATGCGGAAGTCTTCAAGCGCCTCTTTTTCAAGTTTAATGTGAACTCGTTCATGAATAATTTCGGACATTTTGTCCGAAATATTCAAATCAAGAACTTTTTGAAGAGAAGAAGGATGAGGAGCATAATCTCTAAAACATTGAAGTGATCTCTCACTCATTTTTTTAGCAAT
>DTVI01000409.1 GCA_012963655.1 Sulfurimonas sp. | reverse complement strand
CCACACGATCACCGACAGAAAAGCTTTCAACACCACTCTCCAGCACTATACCAGCGTTACAATAACCAAGAGGAAGTGGCTGATCAAGCTTCGATCTCACAGCATCAATGGTAGGCAGAAGACCATCCGTCTTTACCTTATCCAACACCATCTTGACCTTATCTGGCTGCTGGAAGGCCTTTTCTAGGTAACTGGCCTTGCCAAAATCAACTAGCATTCGCTCCGTACCAGCAGAGACCAACGAATTGCGAGAAGAGATCAGCAGTGATCCTTTGCTGTTCTTAGGGGAAGGAACATCAATAAATGTAGTTACACCAGTAGAAAGATTCTGTAAAATTTGTTTCATCTAACAATCATGTAAATCATGCTGATTCTGAAATCCTGCCCATTTTTTTAAGAAACATACTACAAACAACCATACACTTTTTGATAATTAAACCGTCCATCTATGAACTGTCGACACCAAATCTCAATACACATTAATGAAAGAATAGTATACGAAGCATCCACTATCCCTGAATCATTTTTCTTGATTAGTCTCTGTACAGACTTTGGGTCAAATATTTTTCGTTTATTTAGTGACTCTTCAGAGAGAATATCTCCGATCAATTCACGTAACTCAAAGCGAATCCATCGCCTAAGCGGAGCGCCAAACCCTGTTTTAGGTCTATAAATTACTTCTTTAGGCAGATACGGCTCCATCGCCTTTTTTAGCACCCACTTACCCACACTGCCGCGCTGCTTGTACTTGACAGGTATCTGTGCAGCAAACTCAACCAGTTCAAGATCAAGATATGGCACCCTTACCTCAACTCCAGCAGCCATCGACATCTTGTCTGTGTAAGTGAGATTGTGATCAGCCAAAAAAAACCGCTGTTCCAATGCAAGTATACGTTCTAAAGGAGTAACATCTTCTGGCAAAGGATTCAAGAACCTGTACATGGGCTCTGCGGCATCAATACCTTCTAGTTCCCTGCGTACTTCTGTGGAGAATAGGGAACAAATTGTCTTTTCATCTGCCCATCGGAAATAATTGACAACCCTCTCATCACCATCAAGACTCAAACCATTAAACAGTTTAGCTAGACGGCGAAAAAATGGATTTGTAACATT
>DTVI01000408.1 GCA_012963655.1 Sulfurimonas sp. | reverse complement strand
GTGGAATGTGTATGAAGAAATATGTCGGTTTTAGTCTGACTCATATCATGCTCAATTATGTCAAAAAATGGGACATAATCACCTCGCAAATTCTCTGGCCGTTCAATTAGTTTAACCTTTTGATTAATGTCGGTTAAACTCAAAATTGACTCAATATCCGTATTGATAATAATTTCTTTGATGTATCTTGATTTAATAAGAGAGTCAAGTACAACTTGGTACAAAGGTTTTCCATGAAAGATTTTAATGTTTTTATCTGGTAGCCTTTCTGAATGAGCCTTCATGGGCAATAAAGCTGTTATAGAAACATCACCCATCTTTTCTCTTTTTGATTCGTTTTAGGCCTTCATTAATTGAATGAGTCAAAAAAGTAATATCGAGACTGTAGGCAATCATTTCATAACCTTGGCGTAAGCGTTCAATTGCTTCGTCTGGATTTGGTTGAACTACATGAATTCCTGCAATGACATTGTGTGTTTTACAACATTGTAAGAATCTTGAAGATGCTTCTTGAAACTTCGGATGAGTGAAATTCCCTGCAATGCCCATAGAAGCACTCAGGTCATAAGGTCCAAGAAAAGCGGCATTAATTCCAGATACATCAAGAATTTCGTCAAGTTGCCTAATTCCATCTGTGTGTTCAATCTGGACACAGATGAAGCTTTGCTCATTGGCATCCTTCAGTTTTTGCATTAAATGCCTGCCATAACCGTTATCTCTTGCAAAACCAACTCCCCGACTTCCCAGTGGTGGGTATTTTACTGCAGAAATAATTTTTTGAGCGGTCTCAGCATTATTCACAAAAGGAACAATAACACCGTCAGCACCAGCATCCATATACCGTTTTAAATCCTGATAATCATGCCCTGCAGTTCTTACAAATGCTTTACATTTAGTGCTTCCAGAGCGAGTAGCCCGAAGCATATCTGCTAGTAACTCAATGCTAATGGGAGCGTGTTCCATATCAATCGTTACAAAATCAAGACCAGATTCTGCCATTAATTCTGCAACCGTTGTGCTTCCAGTATTAAGCCAACTGCCGATTAGTGGAACAGAATGTTTTTTTGTAGATTTAGCCATTATAACATTCCTTGAAAATAGTTCTCCTCATATTC
>DTVI01000407.1:610-1116 GCA_012963655.1 Sulfurimonas sp. | reverse complement strand
CCTCCAACAGCCTCTATTTTCTTTATGGGCACTCCTTGGTTCAACCAGCGCGAGGCATGCCACGGTTGCTTTCCTAGCCTAGACCGTACTAGAAATTGACCGTGGCCAACCATTCTGTCTGTGGTTCCTACTCCGGATGTGGGCGCGACACCATCCTCATCCCAACATCGATTTCCAATATAAGTTGTGGTACCCGGATATGTTCGCTATCAGTTGACAGACGACTGTAGACAGTTGACAATTACGACGAACATAGTACCTTGTTTGATCCGCAATGTCAATGAAATATGTATTAGACGGCGCCCCAACCACCGCAACACACTGGCAAACGAAGCAATCGTTGTGTTCCAACCGACACAGGCACCCTTTGCTCCAATTGACAAAGCGATGGTGCATACCTGTAATAAGTAAACCTACCCATAGTTCATTCATTGTACGCCGGCCGCTCCTATTGCTCGTTTTGATGGCGCATGTCTGGACTTCTGCCTGCCAGCAACATATTGTCC
>DTVI01000407.1:0-600 GCA_012963655.1 Sulfurimonas sp. | reverse complement strand
TTGAAAAGCCAACACCTATTGATGTCGCGGACCATCCTCCCGAACGCCCCACGCCTGCAGGAGAACCGTTCAACTCTGAACTTACTGTGAACACAGGTGAAACCCCTGATGCCGGGCCAGTACACTACGCGGTTGATTACACTTATGTTGGCCCCCTAGACCTCACCACTGCGGAACCATCACTAAGTAAGTGCGAACAGTTCTCACCGCTATCATTTCAGGGCAACGGGTTTCAGCCACTGACACACGTACCGACCGGAATATGCATGAACGGAGAGCTAGACTTGTATGAAACCGACGGCAATTCGTATGTGGTTCAGGCGGGCGGAACTTTTGCAGCGTTTTCCCTTACTGACATCACTGATCCTACTCGTCCATCATTTGTTGGCGGATGGAAGTGGAACCCGCCAACAAATACCACTGACCTGACAGCCTTCCGCCAAGGCCCACGGCGCCTAGTTGCCCTTTCTATGGAGGCGACCAACTATGGCAATGGTACGGCCAGTCCGTGCGGAATTGCAATAGTGGATGTAACAGATGCTACCACCCCAATCTTGGTGAGAAATCTGCACGGCGCCGCAATCGAGTCAGACACATCCT
>DTVI01000406.1:261-4623 GCA_012963655.1 Sulfurimonas sp. | reverse complement strand
GCTACACAAATGCATCCTCACTTTTTGAACTTTGTATCTTTATTTAGGGATAGATCGGATTTCTTTGGCTTGTTAGATTTAGTATCAAGAATTTTATTTTAAAGTTGGCACATGATTTGCTTTGTTAGTCATATAAATATAAGGAGCACAGATGCAAAATGGATTTTATTCTGCTGCTGGTGGGATGGTTGCACAGTTTTCACGACTGGATAATATAACCAATAATCTGGCCAACTTGAATACTAATGCTTACAAACGTCAAGACTTAGTAGTAGGTGATTTTTTACGTATGTATCAAAATGAAAGAGACAATTTACCTCTTGATAACCAAACTAAAGATGGTGCACAGTTTATTCATAGGTCTGTAGCGAGAGTGCCCCAAGTGCTTGAGTCATACAGAGACATGAGTCTAGGCGCCTTAGCGGCCACGGGAAACACCTTTGATATTGCGCTTAGAGAAGAGAATCTTTTCTTTTCTGTTTTAACACCTGATGGGGTTAAGCTCACAAGAGATGGATCTTTTGTTCTTAATGATGAAGGCGTTTTAACAACTAAGCAGGGCTTTAAAGTCTTACCTGCTGATTATTATAAAAATGGAAACTTTATTGAATTTACATCTGATGCAACTAATATTGAGTTAGATAAACATGGAAAGTTTTCATATTTAGTATCAGGAAATGAAAAGTTTATTCCCGGCAATACTTTATTATTAGTTGAACCAGAGAACATAAACAAACTGAGTCCTTCTGGTGATAACCTTTTTACACCTGATAGTGCTGATGACTTTATTCCTATTACAAATAGTGGTGCAGTTTCGCAAGGCTTTATAGAAAAAAGTAATGTGAACGCGGTTAAGTCTATGGTCGGAATGATAGAAGCCCAGCGTTTAGTGGGAATGTATCAAAAGGTTATGGATACACAAATGAATGAAATGAACCGTGACGCGATTGATAAGATTGCAAACCCTAAGGCTTAATACATTTTCTAGAATAAAGATGGGTGTCTTCATCTTTTTCTTGAATTAAGATTACTAAATAAGCCTACCTCATATATTAAGGTGAAGAACTTCACCTTTTTCTTGAGTTAAATTGATTTAAAAGGATTCTATTATGATGAGATCACTTTATACAGCGTCAACAGGGATGCTGGCACAACAACTACAAATTGACACAACGTCAAATAATATTGCCAATGTTAACACTATTGGTTTTAAATCTTCACGTGCAGAATTTTCTGACTTGATGTATCAAACCTTAGAATACGCGGGTACAGGAACATCTCAAACTACTAAATCACCTACAGGAATTGAAGTAGGTCTTGGTGTCCGCCCAACTGCGACAACAAAGGTCTTTACCGAGGGTAACTTAAAGCAAACATCAAATAACTTAGATCTTGCTATTACTGGCCGTGGCTTTTTTAAGATTGAACTTCCTGATGGATCAGAGTCTTATACAAGAGCAGGGGCTTTTAAATTAGATGAAAACGGGACCTTGGTTAACTCAGATGGGTATAAATTGCTCCCCGAAATTGTTGTTCCTGATGATGCGACGGATATTTCTATCGGAACAGATGGTATTGTAACAGTTATTCAACCAGGGCAAACTCAGGGTACTCAAATTGGACAAATTACTACCATTAACTTTATCAACCCCGCAGGTCTTCATTCTTTAGGAGATTCTCTTTATCTTGAAACAGAAGCCTCAGGTGTTCCTACAGAAGACACACCTGGCTTAAACGGTCTTGGACCATTGCGTCAAGGTTTTTTAGAGCTTTCAAATGTTCAACTGGTGGTTGAGCTGACTGACCTAATTACAGGACAAAGAGCTTATGAAGCAGATTCAAAGGCTATTACAACCTCAGATGAAATGCTTCAAACCGTAGTGAACCTTAAGCGTTAATAATACCTAGTTTTAGGTGCTATTAACTAATATCAATATGCTTTTTTCCCTTTTTAAACTATATTAAACCTCTTCTTCGCTAAAATCACGAAAATTTAATAGAGAATGCTTAACAAAAGCTTCTCTTATGCAGGATATATTAATGCAAACTATTGAAGGTAAAGTCTGGAACTTTGGTAAGGATATTGACACGGATCTTATTATTGCCGCTAGGTACTTAAACACTTCTGTTCCTGAAGAACTTGCTAAGCATGTTATGGAAGATGCGGACCCAGAATTTGTAAACAAGATGCAAGCTGGTGATATCATCGTTGCTGGTGAAAACTTTGGTTGTGGTTCTTCAAGAGAACATGCTCCTATCGCACTTAAGGCAGCAGGTGTAGCTGCTATCATTGCGCCAACCTTTGCGCGTATTTTTTACAGAAATGCCTTTAATATGGGACTTCCAATATTTGAACTTCCTGAAAGTGCTGAGATTACTGAAGGTCAAAGCGTTAAGGTAAACATGGAAGAGGGTACGATTACAAATCTTACTACGAACAAAACTTACAAATTCACAGCTATTCCACCTTTCATGCAAGAACTTATTGCAGCAGGCGGACTTATGAATTTTGCACAAAACGAAATTAAAGGGACTAAATAAATGGCTACATATAAAATCGCACTCATTAAGGGTGACGGAATTGGTCCTGAAATAATTGACGAAGCTGTAAAGGTTTTAGACGCCGTTGCATCAACACAAGGCTTTAAAATTAAGTATAAAGAAGTACTTATGGGCGGTATTGCTTATGATGTTTATGGAGATCCTCTTCCTCAAGAAACTATTACTACTGCTATGGAAAGTGATGCGGTTTTATTTGGTGCTATTGGTGGTGAAAAGTGGGATAACCTTCCAAGAGAAAAACGTCCAGAATCAGGTCTTCTTCGTTTTAGAAAAGAACTGGGTGTTTTTGCTAACTTACGTCCTGCTACTGTGTTTGACGAACTTATTAATGCAAGTTCTTTAAAGCCTGAAATCATTAAAGGCGTGGACTTAATGGTAGTTCGTGAACTTATTGGTGGTATTTATTTTGGCGAACCTAAGGGTAGAGATGAGAACAAGGGCTGGAACACTATGGTGTAT
Source organism: Sulfurimonas sp. (assembly GCA_012963655.1). GTDB lineage: Bacteria > Campylobacterota > Campylobacteria > Campylobacterales > Sulfurimonadaceae. The sequence continues at coordinate 1,602 of DTVI01000406.1, read as the reverse complement.
ACACGCTCAGAAGTTAATCGCATCGCTCATGTTGCCTTTAAGTCTGCTATGGAAAGAGATAAGCGTGTTTGCTCTATTGATAAGGCAAATGTACTTGATGTTTCTCAACTATGGAGAGAAGAAGTAGAAGAAGTTGCTAAAGAATACCCTGAGGTTCAACTTTCACATATGTATGTAGATAATGCTGCTATGCAACTTATCCGTGATCCTAAGCAGTTTGATGTAATGCTAACGGGAAATATTTTTGGTGATATTTTATCAGATGAAGCTTCTATGTTATCAGGTTCCATTGGCCTTCTTCCTTCAGCATCTGTTGGAAATAAGGTTGGTGTATATGAACCAATTCATGGTTCTGCTCCAGATATCGCAGGTCAAGGTATAGCTAATCCTATTGCAACGATTTCTTCGGCTTCTATGATGCTTCGTTACGCACTAAATGAGCATGAAGCGGCAGATAAGATTGACGCAGCTATTGCAAAAGCCCTAAGTGAAGGTTACCGTACTAAAGATATTAGTATGTATGATGCGAAGGAAGTATGTTCTACTTCTGAGATGGGTTCTATCATCGCTAATTACGCAGCGCAATGCAAACACTAACCCTCGCAAATATTTATGAACTTCAAGGTCTGAAAGAAGAGGCCTTGGAAATTTATCAAGAGGTCTTAAAAAAAGACCCTCAAAATGCAGATGCAAGGATTGCCGTTCGGCGTTTAAGTGGTATGCGAAAAAAGTTTTTAGGCTGTAATGAGCAAATGAAAGACTTTTTTATCAAAATGGAAGATCCAATAGAGTTTAATGAATTTGAAAGGTGGTTGTTAAAATTATGGAATTAAAAGACGTAATATTATCTACTTTAGAAGAACTAGAGCATACAAAAGAAGAACTATTAAAGCCTAAGACCTTAACGTTGAGTTCTCAAAAGAGTCATAATGAAGCTAAAGATTCACATGCCTTAAGCCCTACAAATAATGAAGCCTTATTTCTAAAGAATATGAAAGAACGCATACATGTTTTATTTGAAGGTTTTCAATCTCCTAATAATGCCAATATTGAAGCCAAGGTTGACTTAACGCTTAACTTCTTAGAATTCCTTTTGTCTTCTATAGAAACACGCCTTAAAGAGATTAAATGAAACAATACCGAATCTTAATTGATTGTACTGATAAAAAGGGACTTGTTTTTAAAGTATCTAAGCTTCTTTTTGAGCTTGAACTTAATATCTTGTCTAATCATGAGTTTGTAGATAGTGATAATGATAAATTTTTTATGCGTTCTGTTGTTGAAGGTGATATCGCAGAAGAAAGTTTAAAAGAAAAATTATTAGAAGTTTTAGACGAGGGT
>DTVI01000406.1:0-251 GCA_012963655.1 Sulfurimonas sp. | reverse complement strand
AATTAAGATTCGATATTGTCTCATTTAATCTCTTTAAGGCGTGTTTCTATAGAATCTCATTGCTTGGGTGATATTCTTATACGCTATGAAGCAGGGGAGTTAGATGCCAATATAATTGGCGTTGTTTCAAATTATGACCTTTTAGAACCTCTTGTAAAAAAATTTAATATCCCTTTCTTTTGTGTTTCTCACGATAATCTAAGTAGAGATGAGCATGAAAGCAAAGTTTTAGACTGTCTTTCTCAGTTTAA
>DTVI01000405.1:4527-16665 GCA_012963655.1 Sulfurimonas sp. | reverse complement strand
AATAATGCTTATGATGCATTAATGGAAAATGAGATAAAAGTCCCTTGTATTAGGATTACTGAGTATATCCAAGATACTCAGGTGGTTATCGAGATAGAAGATAATGCTGGGGGTATAGAAGAAAAGACCTTAGCTCAAATTTTTGATCCTTATTTTTCTACAAAAACTAAGAATGGGACAGGCTTAGGTCTATATATGAGCAAAACCATTGTAGAAGATCATCAAAAAGGACGTCTTGAAGTATTTAACCAAGGGCAGGGTGCTATGTTTAAGATTTCATTGCCTATTAGTATTTTAAGTTTTGAAATTTAGTCTTCTTCTTGTTTTTGCCATGGTCTTATGGGGTGGTGGTTGGTCTGCTCTGAAAATTCTAACCTATAGTATGGGAGTAGAGGTACTAAGTTTATGGCGATTTGTTATTATGTTTTTTGCCTTTATCCCTATTTTATTTTATATCAAAGTTCCCCTTCATCTTCCTAAAAAAAGCTTGAAATATATTTCTCTAAGCAGCGTTTTAAATATAGCATTTATGTTTTTTGCTTATCTAGGAGTAGAACGCTCTACCGCAGGAAATGGTGGTGTTATTATCACCGTCTTAAGTCCTCTTTTTACCTTCGTTCTAAGTATGATACTTTTTAAACTTAGGTATACAAGGCAACAATATATAGGCCTTATTATAGGTTTATTGGGTGGAATTGTGATGTTAAATATTATTGATATAAATCTTTTTATTCAAGGGGGCGAATTTTATTTTATGTTAGCAGCGATAACATGGGCAGGAGTAAGCGTCTTAGCCCAACAATCGCACCCTTATATACATCCGGTACATTATAGTTTTTTTATAGCAGGTTTTAGTATGTTATTGCTTTTTATCATTAATATACCTCAAGATATTAGTCTTGTGTTTGATCAGGACACAGAGTTTTGGATAGCCCTTTTATATTTAGGCATTTTTGGGCAGACCATTGCTACTACTATCTATTTTGTTGCCTCAGGTAAACTAGGTTCCTCCCACGCGAGCTCATATATGTTTTTAGTACCTTTATTTGCCTTAATTATTAGTTACCTTATTTTAGGGGAATCTTTGAAAATACATATTATTGTAGGGGGACTTATTTCTTTATTTTCAGTATATTTAATTAATAAGAAATAGGAACATATCTTTAATCTTACTCAAATCAAAACAGTACATGAGTTCCACTTATTCTGGGGATAAAAGCAATAATGGACCCAATTATATGAATAGATTTTTATGTTTATAGCTTTTATCGTTTTTTTTCTTTTCTTCATCTTGAAAATATTGATAACTTACTTATTTAGTGAAGGTAGGGATAGATATCCTAAAAATTGATGGTTCTTTAATAGGTGATACAGAAAAAAGTAAAAATACGAAAAATATAGTGCAAAGGATTAAGACACTTGCAAGTAAGATGGGGGGCTGAAACAGTTACAGAGCAGATTTAAAGAAAAGCAGAACTTGAAGTAATTATACTCAAGGTTATTATTTAGCAAAGCCAAGTTTTGACTTATTAAAAGATTCGAAGGCTATAAACTTTTAGGGCTGAGGTAGCCAAACTCAATAAGTAAGTCTATTATCTGCTTATTCACAGGAACAGCAGTTAAGGAAGCAAAATGATTTGTCTTAGGTTGAACAACCGTAACTCCAATGGTATAGCCTGTATTTTCATCATTAGCAAAGCCAAAAAATGAGGTGTTATACTTTCGAACATATCTTCCTCTTTCGGCAATATGTGCTGTCCCTGTTTTGCCTCCAACTTGAAGACCTTTTACAATTGTACCTACTCCTGTTCCTTCTTCAACAGTTTTAATTAATATATTTTTCATTCTTTGAGCGGTTGCTGTTGAAATCACCTGAACAGAGCCTTCAGGTCTAAGATCTCTAATATTTCCATGCATATCAATGAGTTTTTCAACAAAATAAGGCTGAAGAATACGACCTCGGTTATTAAAGGCGTTATAGGCCTTTAATATTTGTATCATATTAACATTTAGTCCATATCCATAAGCAGCAGTGGCCTTATATATTTCACTTTTAAGCCTATTAATAGCGGGAATTGAACCTGCTTTTTCATAAGGAAGTTTTATCCCTGATTTTTGAGCAAATCCAAAGTCAATTAAACCTTGATAATAATCTAGGGCAGGTAGCTTTTGTGCAAGTTGTGAAATTCCAATATTTGAAGAATGTACAATCACATTTTCCGCACTTAACCATTTGAATTTATGCTCATCGGTGATGGTCTTTCGTCCTATTTTAAAACGTCCATTATGCCCATTTACGAGGTCATAAGGATTTACAAGTTTTTTATCTAAGAGTAAGGAAAAGATAATGGGTTTTAAGACTGAACCTGGCTCAAAACTATACTCAACAACATTTGCATTTAAAGAAGGGTAGTCTGAACGTCTAATATGCATAGGGTTAAAGCGATTTGAACTTGCCAAGGAAATGATTTTACCTGTAGACGATTGCATAACTACGGCCATGATTTCTTGGGCATTAAGTTTCTTCTTCATCTTAGTGAGAACTTGTTCAACACGTTTTTGTAAGGTGACAGGGATACTTAATTGAATATTTAGTCCATCTATATCAGCCTTAGTGTAAGACTTTTTATTAAGTATCATATAATTATTAACATCTCTAGGGCCAAACTGTTTCCCATCTTCACCGGCACTTAAAACATCATCAAAGCTCTTTTCTATCCCTTTAACACCACGTACTCGGGTATAAGAATTGTCTTCTACCTTATGAATATAACCAACGATAGGTGTTAATAAATCTGTATATGGATAATTTCTTTTTTCCCCACTTGGTAAGATGCTCAGACCATGAAGGATACTTCTTCCATTAGGACGAACATACTCAATAAAGACCTTCATACGACGGAGTCTATAAGCCAAGGACTTAAGGTATTGGGCCGCTTGTGGGTCTATATGGTAAGACAGAACGACACTTCCCTTACGTGAGCTAAGTTTTCTGATAATCTTCTTTTCACTGATACCTGAATAAATAGAAAAAAGCTTAATAAAGAGTTCTTTCTTATCAGGATCAATATTTCGAGTATTTACAACGGCCTTATAAAGTTGCTGAGTAGTAGAAATATGAAAACCATCTGCAGAAATAATTTCACCGCGTTCAGCTCGTGTTTCATTAGAAGTAAATTGAGAAGGGGTATGCCTGTCCTGTACGACAGTATAAAATTGGGAGATTAAAAAAACCAAGAAGCCCATAATTAAAATGAGAAAGAGAACAAGAATTTTTTTAGATTTACTGCTATTTTTCATATAATTTATTATTTCTTTCTGCAATTGTATCGGAATATAGATAAAATGGCGTAATCAAAGGAAAGATATGTACCTCCAAAAGATAATATTAATATTTCTGGGTTTATTCACTTTATTGGGCTGTTCCTCTTTAAAAATTAATGTTGATTATGACCCAGACTTTCTGTTTACTCAGCAAAAAAGCTTTTGTATAGTTCATCATAATAAAGAAGGAGACGATACCCTTTTTAATGAGAGGTTTATCAAAGCCTTAGGAGATGAGCTTAACAATAAGGATTATATTCAAGAAGAAAAATCTAAGGCTGATCTTATCTTTGTTTTTCATGTAAATGTTGAGAGTAAAACAGATATAGACAGAGATTATATGATGGTAGGATATGATGGACATATGCTTTCAAATACACATACTTATAAGTATACTAAGGGAACACTCATTATAGATGCGTTAAATCCTAAAAATAATAAAATTGTGCGCAGAAGTATTGCTACAGATATACTAAAGTCTTATGCCCGACCTACTGAAAGAATTACTTATATTCAAAAACTTGTGAAAGAAGTTATGAAAGACTTTCCTTCAAGAGGAAATTCACAATAATGCACTTTACAAATGAGTCCATGCTAAATATTTCTAAGCTTTTAGAAACAAAGCTTAGTACGGTTGACATCATCTCCTTCACTGTTTTAAACCCTGATTATACACAAGGAACGTATGCCGGCAAGGAGATAGTTCTTGAGGACATAAAATATATATATAGAGGTTATAAGGCTTGGCTTGATTTGGCAGAGCTTTTGTTTTGTCGTATATTAACACCCCTTAAGATAAATGAACATCTTGTGTCTATCAGTTTTAAAAAGCTTAATTTAGAAGAAAGTTTTCATAAAACACAAAGCGGAAGTGAAAAGTATGGAACTAAGTCTGCATTTTCTCAAATACATAAAAATGAAGAACCTTCTTTTTTGTATCCATATAAAAACGCCTTAAAAAATGTAAAGATTCAAGACAGAAAAAAAGTCTTAGACTTAGGTGTTAACAGTGGGGAAGAATTCTCCCTCATCAGAGAACTTTTAAATGAAGATGATTATAACAATATTGATCTAACTGGTATAGATTATTCAGCCTCAGCTATAGCATATGCCCAAGAAAAGTTTCCCGAAAAAAATGTAAGTTTTATAGAATACGATATTAATAAGCTTAATGAACTTTCCTTAGGTAAGTTTGATTTAATCATTAGTATAGGTACCTTTCAAAGTCCTAACATAAACTTCAAACCCTTTCTTATGTCTTTAGTTCAAAACTACCTAAGTGAAGGTGGGGCTATTATATTAGGTTTTCCAAATTGCAGATGGATGGGAGGAGAGATGATATACGGGGCAAAAGTACCAAATTATGCTTATTCTGAGATGGGACTACTTTATTCAGATGCCATTTATTGTAAAAAATATCTTCAACAAAAAAAATTTAGAGTGACACTCACAGGAAAAGACTACGTGTTTTTAACAGCAACAAAAATAGGAAGTTTATAAAAAATTGAAAGCCTAAGGATATGAATTTCTTAGTCTTCTTTGCAAACAGATTTAGATACCTTGCGTGATGAAGAGGGGAAGACTAGATTATTCACAAGAATTACTTTTCAAAAAAGAACTTTGCTACATTGACTTGTTAGGGAATTATTGTTTTAAGGATAAGGTGTTTGAATTTTACTTTTGTAGGGCTAAAGGAGATTAAACTTCCTTAGCTTGGATTAATTATAATTGTGTTCGAGAGATTTCTTTATAAGCATTAAGCGCTTTATTTCTAACTTCTAGCATAAGTTTCATGCTGATTTCTGCTTTATCGATAGCAAGAGCAGCTTGGTGTAAGTCTTTGACCTGTCCTGTTGCTAAATCACTCATTGCTTTTTCTCCGGCTTCTTGCATCTTATTTACATCTTCTAAAGATTGTTTAAGAGCATTTGCAAAACCTTCACCTGTTGTACTAGACGCGCCTTTGGCTTTACCTAGTAAGTCAGCAGTTGAAAGGCCGGAAACTTTATTTAAATTATTCATAGTTTAATTATACCTTATTTATCTACGCTTGTAAAATACTCATGGCAGATTGTGCCATCGTCTTTACACTTTGAAATGCTGCTACATTGGCTTGGTATGAACGAGTTGCCTCAATCAAGTCCGCCATCTCTATAACAGGATTAATATTTGGATACGCAACATACCCTTCAGCGTTTGCATCAGGGTGACCTGGTTCAAACTTCATCATAGGTTCTTTATCATCACGTATAATCTTCTCAACTATTACAGACATAATCGGCGTATTCACTTTTTTATTAAAGTCACCTTCATCTAAAGGGTCTGCAAATCCAGCGTCACCTGTGTTAGCTAAGAGTCTATCATTTAATATTTTATTAAAATCAATGGCCTTAAACATAACTGATCTACGTCTATAAGGCCCACCTTCTTCTGTACGAGTTGTTTGTGCATTAGCAATGTTAGAAGAGATAACATTAACTCTTGCTCTTTGCGCAGACATTCCGTATCCGCTAATATCAAAACTGTTCATAAATGCTGACATGATAATCCTTTATCTAGTTAGTTACTGTGTACGTTCTGAGGCTTGTAGGACAGCCTTGAAAATGGCGGCTTCTTTTTTTAAGGCCGCTGTAACACCTTGATACATCATACTGTTTTTTGTCATTTCTGTTGTTTCAACATCTAAGTCAACACTGTTCCCATCATTACGAGCTAAATGCCCATCTCGATAAAAAAGTTGTGCTTGACCTGAATCTGCTTCATTAGCTGATTTAAAGTGTGCCCCATCTGTACGGGCTAATTCAAGTTTAGAAACCTGAGGCTCATTAAAAATCTTTTTAGCCTCAGCTTGAAGCTTTCCTGCAAAACTAATATCTCTAGGACGATAAAAAGGGGTGTCTTCATTAGCAATATTTCCTGCGATTAAATCTTGACGCGTACTGCGGTAATCAAGGGCTTTTGTCATTAGGTTATGTGCTTTTGATAATTGGATACCCATACTATCTCCTAGTTATATTGTTTAGTAAGCATAAACTGTTCCGTATTTACATATATAGAACAAGCAAAAATCATACCGATTTCTTTAGTATTTACGAAAATCTACTATAAGAATAAATTGTAACGCATTTTAATTAAAAACTATGCCATTGCAAGATAAAATACGAAAAAATTAGCGCATTAAAAGCCTATATAAGAAGATACCCCATGACAGACAGACCCCTTTTCCTATCGGTTGTATTATTAATTACTATCGGTATAGTGCTGTCGTATTCACTTTCATCTTATATTGTGATTTTATTTAATTATAACCCCTTTCATTTTGCTATGCGCCAGGTCCTTTTTGGCTTTATCTCTATTATAGTAATGTGGGGACTTTCTCAAGCAGATGCAGATAAGGTCTTGCACCCTTTAGGGCTTAGTTTGTTTGTAGTGGGGATGGTGTTAATGATGATAATGCCCTTTCTTCCTAGTTTTCTTGTAAGTGAAGTAGGGGGCGCGAAACGTTGGATAAAGATTATAGGATTTTCTTTAGCTCCTGTAGAATTTTTCAAGGTTGGCTTTGTTTACTTTTTGGCCTGGTCATTTACACGTAAGTTAAATGATCATCATAGTAAGCTTCGTCTTCGAGATGAGTTTTCAAGGTTTATGCCTTATGCCTTTGTTTTTATCTTAGTAATGTTTCTTATTGCCTTTATGCAAAATGATCTTGGACAAGTGGTTGTATTAGGTTTAACCCTTGCCTTTTTACTTTTTTTCGCAGGTTCGTCTTTTAAATTCTTTTTATCCTTAATCTCTTTAGCCTTTATGTCCTTTATTTTTTTTATCGCTACTGCTGAGCATAGAATTATTCGTATAAAATCATGGTGGGCATCGATCCAAGGTTTTATCTTAAGTTTCTTTCCTGAGAACATAGCGGAGCAATTACGTATTAGCGTGAGGGAGGAACCTTATCAAATTGGTCATTCGTTAAATGCCATACATAATGGGGGCTTTTTTGGAACAGGTCTTGCCAATGGAACCTTTAAACTAGGTTTTTTATCTGAGGTGCATACAGACTTTGTTTTAGCTGGTTTGGCTGAGGAATTTGGCTTCTTTGGAGTGCTTTTTGTAACGATGATAGTCATTGTTATTTTACAAAGAATTTTTAAAGTTGCTAACAGAAGTGATAACCATATTTATTATCTCTTTTCTTTGGGAATAGGCCTTTTATTTGCCTTTACTTTTTTAATGAATGCTTATGGTATCTCAGGCTTGACTCCTATTAAAGGGATATCTGTTCCCTTTCTCTCTTATGGAGGGTCTTCAATGCTTGCGGCGAGTATAGGCATAGGTATGGTACTGATGATTTCTAAGAAGATGAGAAAAGAATGAAACTGTTAATTACTGGTGGAGGCACTGGTGGGCATTTAGCTATTGCTAAGAGCCTAAGAGAAGCGGCCTTAGAAAGAGGACACAAATGTGTATTTGTGGGTTCGACTTCTGGTCAAGACCGTTCCTGGTTCTTAGATGACAAAGACTTTGAATCTGTACATTTTTTAAATACCACAGGGGTGGTTAACAAAAAAGGCTTTGCTAAATTAGCCTCACTCTTTTTAACGTTAAAGGCGATGTTTAAGGCCTTATTCTTACTTAAAGGTATAGATGCGGTTGTTAGTGTGGGTGGTTTCTCTGCCGGGCCGGCTTCATTTGCATCTATATTACTAAGAAAACCCTACTTTATACATGAACAAAATGCAGCCGTTGGAAGGTTAAATAGGCTTTTAAGACCTTATTCAAAGGAATTCTTTAGTTCTTACGAAGACAAGTCAAGTATCAAGGATTATCCTGTAAGAAAAAGTTTTTTTAAACTTTCTCGAATACGCTCAAAGATTCAAACAATTATTTTTCTAGGGGGCTCTCAAGGGGCTCGTTTTATTAATGAACTTGCAATCAAAATAGCGCCCTTGTTGCAAGAAAAGAAGATTCGCATTATTCACCAAGCCGGTAGTTTAGAAATTGAAAAGGTAAAGAAATCTTATATAGACTTAGGCATAAACGCTGAGGTTTTTGATTTTCGCAGGGATATAGATACCTTAATGAATGAAAGTGACTTTGCGGTTTCGCGTTCGGGGGCATCAACCTTATGGGAATTAAGTGCTTCTTCTTTGCCGGCCTTATATATACCTTATCCTTACGCTGCAGGTGATCATCAATATTATAATGCTTCTTTTTTAGTAGAAAAAAATGCTTCATGGATGAAAAGACAAGAAGAAGATCCATATATACTTTTATGTGAGTTACTTGAGCTTAATTTGCAAGACGTAAGTGAAAATTTACAAAAAATGATTAAACCTGATGGGGCTATAAATATTATAAAAAGGATAGAAAAGTGTTAGGTGAATTAGCTAATATCATCGTAAACACTGTAGGAGAGTGGGGATATTTAGGTATCTTTATAATGATGGCAATTGAAAGTTCTTTCATTCCTTTTCCTTCTGAGATTGTTATGATTCCCGCAGGATATCTTTCTTATAAGGGTGAGCTGAATCTTACTATGGTTTTGTTATCAGGGTTTGGTGGCTCGATGGTAGGGGCTTTAGTAAATTACTTTCTAGCCTTTAGCCTTGGACGAAAGTTCTTATATACATATGGACATTATTTTTTAATGAAGCCTGCAAGCTTAGATAAAATGGAAAACTTTTTTCTAAAACATGGGGCAATTTCAACCTTTACAGGAAGACTTATCCCTGGTATTCGTCAACTTATTTCTATTCCTGCTGGTTTAGCGAAAATGCCTCTTGCCTTGTTTAGTCTGTACACCTTTTTAGGCGCGGCTATTTGGTCTAGCGTTTTGGTCTTTTTAGGATATTTTTTAGGTGATAATCAAGAATTGATTCATCAATATAAACAAGAATTTACTTACGGAATTTTTGCCTTTATTCTTCTGATCTTAAGTGTCTATTTTTATCTACAAAAACGAAAAAACGCTAATAATTAGAACAATAATAAATATTTTATAATCATAAAATAAAAGAAAGTGACTAAGTAAGTTATGCAGCCTTTTTCTTAAACCTATTTTTACTCCTTATTAGCTATAATCGCGTACTTTTTATAAAGAGACTTATACAGTGGTCTCTTTCACGGATACCTCCAATGAGGAAAAAGCAAATAAATTTGTTTTTTTAAGGAGTAAAATATTATCCATAGGAAACAGTAATGGACGTAAGAAAAGCATTTTTAGACTATTTTGAAGCAAAAGGGCACCGGCCAGTTGCCTCTGCCCCCATCGTGCCAGATGATGCAAGTTTACTTTTTAATAATGCGGGGATGGTGCCTTTTAAAACTATCTTCACGGGTGAAATTCCTACACCCTCAAATCCAAGAGCTACCTCTTGTCAAACTTGTTTAAGAGCAGGTGGAAAACATAATGATTTGGAAAATGTTGGACACACTGCGAGGCACCATACATTTTTTGAGATGCTGGGTAACTTTTCTTTTGGAGATTATTTTAAAGAAGAAGCCATTGCCTATGCTTGGGAATTTATTACTAAAGAGCTAAAACTTGATATTGATAAACTTTGGGTGACAGTCCATGATAATGATGATGAGGCCGAAGAGATGTGGAAAAAGCATATTTCACCTGATAGGATCATGCGTTTAGGTGACGCAGATAATTTCTGGTCTATGGGTGATACTGGTCCCTGTGGTCCTTGTTCTGAAATCTTTTATGACCAAGGAAAAGAGCACTTTAATGGTCCTGAAGATAAGATGGGTGGAGAAGGGGATAGATTCTTAGAAATCTGGAATCTAGTATTTATGCAGTATGAAGTGAAAACAAAGGGTGGCGAACGCCTTCCTTTGGCTAAACCTTCTATTGATACGGGCATGGGACTTGAAAGAGTAATCGCTATTAAAGAAGGTAAGCTTTCTAATTATGATTCTTCTATGTTTATGCCAATGATTGAAAAAGTTGAAGAACTTACAGGCAAGACATATGAATATAAGTCAGGTGCTTCATTTCGTGTAATCGCGGATCATATTCGTACTTCTGTCTTTTTACTTTCTCAAGACATTAATTTTTCAAATGAAGGTCGTGGTTATGTGCTTCGCCGTATTTTAAGACGTGCGGTTAGACATGGTTACCTTCTTGGTCTACGTGGGGCATTTATGTATAAGATTGTAGATATTTTAGTAGCACAAATGAAAGATGTTTATCCTTATCTTGAAACAAAGGCAGAGGCAGTTAAAACTCAGGTTCAACTTGAAGAAGAACGTTTCTTTAAAACAATTGCTTCTGGAATTGAACTTTTTAATGCCGAGCTAAAAAACACTAAAGATACTTTTTCAGGGGAAGTGGCTTTCAAGCTTTATGATACATTTGGTTTTCCTCTTGACCTTACAGAAGACATGTTAAAGGGTGAGAAACTTGGACTTGATTCGAGTAAGTTTGATGAGCTTATGTTAGAACAACGAACTCGTGCAAAGGCAGCTTGGAAAGGTTCAGGTGATGCGGCAAATGAGGGTGATTTTAAGGCCCTTTTAGAAAAGTTTGGAAAAAATGAATTTGAAGGTTACACGGGTACAGCTAATGAAGCAAAGGTTCAAGCCCTTCTAAGTGAAGACTTTAAAATTATTGATGAACTTCACTCAAATCAAAAAGGATGGGTTCTTTTAGATAGAACTCCTTTTTACGCAGAATCTGGTGGACAGATTGGTGATATTGGTTTACTGGATAACAGAGGGAAAATTACAGATACAAGAAAGTTTTTTGATTTAAATCTTTCTCATGTTGAAGTAAAAGAAACACTTAAAACAAACGATACTGTAAAAGCTGTTGTTGATATAAATAGACAAGAGGTTGAAAAACATCACTCAGCCACACATCTTTTACATGCAGCACTTTATAACATTCTAGGAGATCATATTTCTCAAGCAGGTTCATCAAATGATGCAAGACGTTTACGTTTTGACTTTTCTCATCCAAAGGCCATGAGTACGTCTGAAGTAGCAGAAGTAGAAGAAACAGTTAATCATCAAATCCTTAGAGGCATAGCGGGTCTTACTACAGAGATGAGCATTGATGAGGCTAAAAATTCTGGTGCAAAAGCGCAGTTTGGTGAGAAATACGGAGACAAGGTTAGAGTGGTTAGCTTTGGTGACGCTACAACGGAATTGTGTGGTGGAACTCATGTTGATAATACAGCCGTAATTGGAACATTTGCAATTGTAAAAGAATCAGGTGTATCTGCTGGTGTTAGACGTATAGAAGCAGTATGTGGTAACGCGGCATATAATCTTTTAAAAGAACAAAGACATATTTTACGTCAAGCAGCTGAAGAAGTAAAAAATAAAGATGTACTTCTGGGTGTAAACAAATTAAAAGAACAAATCAAAACACTAAAGAGTGATGTACAAGAAGCTATGGCCGTTTCAAAAGAAGACCTTGGATCTGTTTCTATTAATGGTGTAACTGTTATCATTGAAGAGATTAAGTCAGGTGATGTTAAAACTAGAATTGATGAACTTAAAAATGAAAACGATTCTTTATGTGCAATGCTATTTCAAATCAAAGGCGATAAGGTTATGATCGCAGCTGGTGTTAAAGAAGCGGGTGCAAAAGCAGGTGACTGGATTAAAAAAATTGCTCCTATTCTTGGTGGAGGCGGTGGCGGACGCCCTGACTTTGCACAAGCAGGTGGAAAAGATCCATCCAAGTTAGAAGAAGCAAAAACTGCTTCATTAGAATACATAAGAAGTGAATTGAGTTAAGCTTAATAAGCTGCTAGACAAGCTTGAAGTCTACAATCACTAGTGATTGAGAATTAAGCTTGAATG
>DTVI01000405.1:0-4517 GCA_012963655.1 Sulfurimonas sp. | reverse complement strand
TAGCAGCTTATTAAGCTTAACTCAATTCACTTCTTATGTATTCTAATGAAGCAAGCAATGACAGATATATTTTGGGCAAACACAGAACTAATAGTATTTTTACACGTTATCTCAGCGGTTGTTTGGGTTGGTGGAATGATAGCAATGCGTTTTGCTGCGCATCATTCACTTGCAAGTATTGAAGACCCTAGAATGAAACTAACGCGTATTGCCCACGCGTTAAAGCGTCTTTTTTACATAGTTATTCCTTTTGTAATTATCTTAATTATAACGGCTATCTTAATGGCAGTGGGCTGGGACTTTAGAAATGCGGCAGTTGACGCTAGTGGAAATGTGATAGATGAAACTGCAATGATGATGTACAACTTTATACATCTTAAAGAAGTAATTTGGATGTTAATGGCAGGAAACCTTGGTTTTATGATGTGGCTTCGTTCAAAGGCAGAAAAGTTTCTTGCAGATGATAATATGAGAGACGCACAAAAAAAGCTTGGCTTAATTGGTAAGTATCTTGTCCCTTTAAACATCTTAATGGGAATTGCTGCTATTTATTTAGGCGTTGTCCTTCGTTATTCTCACTAATCTTCCTTTAGGAAGACTTAAAAACTTCACGACTACTTTTAGAATAAAATTTATAATTAAGTCACACTTCGATAATATCTAATATATACTTTAGATATGGGGCATATTAATGAGTGATTTTATTTATTATCTAATGACAAATTTTACTAATCAAATTGTATTTTTACATGTATTTTCAGCTGTTATTTGGGTGGGTGCTATGGCCTCATCTAGATATGTACGGGTTAAACCACTTAAGTCCTTAACTCAGCCCGAAGAGTTTATTTTTGAAACACAAAGATATACAAAATTCTTTAAACTAATGACACCTTTTATAGTGATTCTTTTTATTACTGCCTTAATCATGGCCCTGAATTTTCATGATAATGCTTATGATAGTGATGGTTTTATTTATTCAAATCAGGCTATTGAGCTTTTAAAACTAGTACACACCAAGGGTGGTATTTGGATTGTAATGGCTATGAATATGGGCTTAATGGCTTGGATAAATTATAAGGTATCTAAGAATTTGAAGATGTGCTCAAATGTTATTGGATGCGAACGTTGCAAGGAAGCTCTTGAAATCATATATAATTACCTAATGCCAGTTAATATTATCTTAGGTACCATAGAAATTATGTTTGGTGTAGTTCTTCGTCACGCTTATTAGTCCTTAGTAATTTGGTATAATTTCTACATGAAAAACACCTCACCTTATTAATTCTCTTTGTAGGAGAGTTTTAGGGAATAAAGTAGCTTAATGAATTTATTCCAATTACGACTCTGTTCTCAGTCTCCTTCAAGGGCACTTCTTTTATCTAATGCAGGCATTAACTTTATGCAGTCCCCCGTTGAGTATGATGAGGAACAAAATATTTCTGACTCCCCTAAGAACTTTGTTTATCAAGCCACAGTAGGAAAATATCAAGCTGCTTTAAAAGCTTATGATTATAATGAAATACCTATCTTATGTGCAGATACCGTCGTCACATCTCACAATAAAATACTTAGAAAAGCTAAAGATATACAGGAGGCTAGAAAGATTTTATTAACGCAAAGTGGAAGTGTCACATCTATAGTTTCTTGTATGATTTATAAGTCTAAGGACTTAGAACTTGTAGATATATCAACAACAGACTATGTCTTTTCAGATTTTGATAAAGAATTTAGAGAAGTACCTGGCTTCAGGAGAATGGAAAGGGAAGGCTGGAGGGTGCATGGTTGAAGGATTTTGTAAGCCTTACATCAAAGAGGTTCGTGGATATGAATCCTGCGCGATGGGCTTGTCAGTTGAGAAACTTCTCCCCTGGATTTAATGAGTTATAATAATTTAAATTAATGTATAATAATAAAAAATAATGTAAAAGGTGTTTTTATGGAAGCTGTTTCTGTTATTGGTATTGCTATTGTTATTGCCGTGTTTATTATGATGGTTAAGGGGATTAAAATTGTTCCTCAGGCCCATGCTTATGTTGTTGAGAGACTTGGAAAGTATAACGCTACCTTAGAGGGTGGTTTTCACATTATTATTCCTGTTATTGATACAGTAGCTATGCAAGTTACGAAGCAAGAACAGATTATTGATATTCCTCAGCAATCTGTAATTACTAAAGATAATGTAAATATTTCCGTAGATGGACTTGTTTTTATTCAAGTTGAAAATGCAAAGATGGCAACATATGGAGTAGTTGATTTTAAGCGCGCAATTGCAAATCTTGCTACAACCTCTTTAAGAGCAGAAATTGGTCAATTGGCCTTAGATGAAACACTTTCATCCAGAGATACTTTAAACAGAGCTATTTTAGTTGCCTTAGATGAGGCAAGTCAAAAATGGGGAATTAAGACCATGCGTGTAGAGCTAAGAGATATTTCTGTACCTGTTGAGATAGAAGAAGCTATGAATTTACAAATGAAGGCAGAGCGAGAGAAGCGTGCTATTGAACTTACCGCAACTGCAAACAAAGAAGCAACCATTAGAGAGGCTGAGGGTGAAAGACAGAAGGCCTTCTTGCAAGCTGAGGCAATTGAAAGAATGGCTGATGCTAAAAAATATGAGCAAGAAAAAACAGCAGAAGGGCAGGCGAAGGGTATGGTACTTATTAATCAAGCTATGGCAACAAACCCTGAGACTGCGGAGTTTTTATTAGCAAAAGATAGAATTGCAGCCTTTAATGAGATGGCAAAAAATGAATCAAATGATAAGGTTATTATTCCTTATGAGGCAACAGAATTTATCGGTTCTCTTTCAATTTTGACCTCAATGCTAGGTAAGAATAAAGAGGTAGTATAAGATGGAAGTGATTCAATGGTATTACCTTTTAGCCATAGGAATATGACTTATTGGCATTGAAGCCTTATTCTTTTCTTTTTTTCTTATATGGATAGGGATAGGTTTTTTACTTGTATCTGTTCTGAGCTATTTTTCTCTTTTTGACAGTCCAATTGCTCAAATATCCACATCCTTTGGTTTAGGTCTTATCTTAGTCTTTGCCCTAAGAAAATGGTCTATGAATATGCTTGAGAAGACGCAAGATAATACAGAAGAAAAGGCTCATCAAGCTGGTACGGGTATTGTGGATAAGGGTATGATAAAAATGAACGGAACTTTTTGGAAAACAGACGCTGATATTAGTGAGTATAAAGATGGAGATAAGCTTGATATTATTGATATTGTAAACAATAAGGCGATACTTAAATAGTATCAACTATATGTTTCAACTCTCGAAGTATCTGCATTTGCCTAAAATTTATATAATTTTTTATCTCTATAATGGCATGTTCATTAGGTAAAAATTTTAAAACTACTTTTTTATTATTTTTATACTTCATGATCTTTGCAACCTTAGCCTGGATAATAATATTAAAATGTTTTCTATGATGTTTAAGAGTAAACTTTAAGGTGAAAACTTCATCTTGCTTATTATAAAAATAGTTGTCTAGTCTTTTAGCTTCTACACAAATTGAATATAATGATAAGTCGTAAATTTTATAGATTTGTTCATCATTAAAGACAATATCAATCTCATCATCCATACATTTAACTCGTATGGCACTTCGGTCTTTTGCACTTATATCTTTAACTTGCAGACTTGATAAGTACAGATATTGTTTGGATGAACTAATCTTACTCGCGGATGCTAAAATTATTTTTTTACTACGTTCATTGGGAGAGATAATGTATTTATTATTATCATTAAATGAACTGAGGTGCCTTTTGGAAACCTTTAAAATTAGTTCTTCATTACTAACTTCTATAAGTTCAGCATCAGACTGTATATGCAGACCTTTATACATAGAAAACAGTCTAAATTGCTGATGGTCAGTTTTGGAAAATAGGTTCAAAATTTTCAACTCCATAGTTGAACTACTTATCTTGATTGGGGGTTCTGGAATGTCTTCAGACTTTATAAGGGTCAAAACAAAGATAGTATATTGATCTTTAAAGTGGGTGTCAATTTGTATATTTTGAGCCTTATAAAAAAGTTCATTTTTTTCTACAAGCTTATCATGAAGTTGTACATCAGTTGTAATATTCATATTATAAGCATGCTCAAATATATTACAATAAAGCTCAACTTTAATCTCTTCAATTTTAGTTAAAAGCTCATCAATACAAAACATTTCACATAAATGTCTATTGATGTGTATAAGTTTTTTTTCCTCAAAGATAAGAACAGAAATAGGGAGTTCTTTATATAAATTACAGATTTTATCACTCAACATATATAACTCCTAAAAGGTTGTAAAATAATTATAGCTTATTTGTATAGATATTAAAAGTAGAAATAATGTCATTAAGTTGAATGTGACTAATACATAGGTGATACACTTCTCAAAAGAGTGGGTAGATAAGTCATAAGAACATGAAGAATCTCAAAGTTTGTTGAATAATTATTTTAATATATTTGCTATACTTTTAGGAGTTATATATGTTGAGTGATAAAATCTGTAATTTA
>DTVI01000404.1 GCA_012963655.1 Sulfurimonas sp. | reverse complement strand
CACTTCAATTCCTAGCGCCATATACTGGTGTAACTATGGGTGAATATTTCCGTGACTCTTCTCGTCATGGTCTTATCGTTTATGATGATCTTTCTAAGCATGCAGTTGCATACCGTGAAATGTCACTTATTCTTCGTCGTCCTCCGGGTCGTGAAGCTTACCCTGGTGATGTTTTTTATATCCACTCTCGTTTATTAGAGCGTGCAGCTAAGTTAAATGATGAGTTAGGTGGTGGTTCTTTAACTGCTCTTCCAATCATTGAAACTCAAGAAGGCGATGTTGCGGCATATATCCCAACTAACGTTATTTCTATCACTGATGGTCAGATCTTCTTAGAAACTGACCTTTTCAATTCAGGTGTCCGTCCAGCAATTAATGTTGGTCTTTCGGTATCTCGTGTTGGTGGTGCAGCTCAGATTAAAGCTACTAAGCAAGTTGCTGGTACTTTACGTCTTGATCTTGCTCAGTACCGTGAACTTGCAGCATTTGCTCAGTTTGCATCTGATCTTGATGAGCTTTCTCGTAATCAACTAGAACGTGGACAAAGAATGGTAGAAGTGCTTAAGCAACCTGCATTCTCTCCAGTTCCTGTTGAAAAGCAAGCCCTTATTATCTTTGCTGGTAATGAAGGTTTCCTTGATGATTTCGATGCTTCAAACGTTGTTCGTTTTGAAGCAGAGCTTTATCCATTTGTTGAAGCATCTTATCCTCAAATTTTTGAGAACATTCGTTCTGCTAAGAAAATTGATGATGATACTAACGCATTAATGAAAAAAGCATTGGAAGAGTTTAAATCAACTTTTTCAGCTAACTAAGGATTCTTTAGATGGCAAACTTAAAAGAAATTCAAAGACAGATAAAAAGTGTTAGTAATACGCAGAAAACAACGCGTGCTATGAAGCTTGTATCTACTGCGAAGCTTAGACGAGCTAAAGAGCTTGCTGAGCGTTCTAAAGTTTTTGCACGGAAATTGAATGAAGTTATCTCTGAAATCTCAACACGTATTCAATGCCAGAAAATTGGCGGAATTGAAAATCGTGCTTGTGCAGTAATAGATAATCCTCAGATGGTTGATGTTATTTTTGTTACAGCAGACAAAGGTCTGTGTGGTGGATTTAACT
>DTVI01000403.1 GCA_012963655.1 Sulfurimonas sp. | reverse complement strand
ACATCATGTTTCTTTCCTAACAAAACAAGGACATAAGATTTTTGTGCAATCAGGTGCGGGAGAGGGAAGTGGTTTTACTGATAAGAGTTACAAAGATGCTGGCGCCATTATTTTAAAATATGCAAAAGATGTATATGAATCTTCTATCATGATAATAAAGGTTAAAGAACCCCAAGAAAGTGAATATGAATATTTACAAGTTGGTCAAATTCTTTTTACCTACTTACATCTTGCACCCCTTAAGAAGCTCACAAATATTCTTTTAAAGAAAAATATCATTGCCTTTGCATATGAAACCATAGAAAAAGATGGGGAACTTCCCTTACTTAAACCAATGAGCGAGATTGCTGGCTCATTGGCCCCTTTAATGGGAGCCTTTTATTTATCAAAACACCAAGGCTCTAATGGTTTACTTATATGTGGAACAAGCGCAGTTGAACCAGCTCATGTTTTAATTATTGGAAATGGTGTAGTTGCTAGGGCTAGTGAAAAGATTTCAAGGGCTTTAGGAGCAAGGGTGACAATTATTGCAAGACATCCAAAAGATAAAAGCGAAATTATATTAAACAATATAAACCTTCAAGAGGAAATCTCAAAGGCAGATATAATCATTGGAGCAGTCTTAATTAAAGGGGCAAAGACACCTTCTATCATCACAAAAAAGATGCTTAAACATATACAAAAAGGTTCAATATTAATTGATGTAGCTATAGACCAAGGTGGTTGTTTTGAAACTTCTCACCCCACCACACATGATCAACCTATATATGAGGTCAATGGCATATTACATTATTGTGTTGCTAATATGCCCGGTGCTTATCCTAAAACTGCAAGTATTGCTTTAAGTAATGAGAGTATTTATTATATTGAACTCTTAGCAAACAAGGGTTGGAAGGAAGCGATAAAAGAGAACCAGGCTCTTAAGTTAGGACTTAATATTTGTTTAGGACATGTGACTTATGAGGCGGTTGCATATTCTCATCAGTTAGAGTTCAGGGATGTAGATACGTTAGTATAGATATTATATTATCTTATAAGATGCACTGTGTTATAGTAGTGAATATAGAAAAGTTAAAGGATACCTTATGGAAATTACAAGCGGATCTCCTATTCAAATTCAAACAGAGGTACTAAAAAAAGCAGATGATGTTCAAGAACAAGCTGTTTCTAGACTAATACAAAATGACACTGCTCAACTGAAAGAGCAACAAAAAACAGTAGAAGACACACAAAAACCTTCAGCATCAGCATTAACTGGATTAGGAATGGCTTTAGACCTTAGCGTTTAAACTCTAGATCCTTTGTGTTCTAAGCTTATATTTGAATAATTACACCCTGCCTCAAACTCTTTTTAGTTCTTAGTGATACAATACCACTTATGATTGATATTGACAACCAAACCGACTTAAAAATACCTACAAGTGATATTGAAAAAATTGCCAAGAGCCTTAGCTCTAAGGATATTGACCTTCTTATTGTAGATAACGCTCAAATGCAAAATATAAATCTTGAACATAGAAATATTGATGCCCCAACGGATGTTCTTAGTTTTCCTTTTGAAGATATGGATATGGCGCCCCTGGGCGCTTTAGTCATATCCTCACAATATGTAAAAGCACTTTCTCATGAACTTGGACACAGTGAAAATGATGAGTTTTGTTTATTATTTATACATGGAGTATTGCACCTTTTAGGCTTTGACCATGAGGTGGATGAGGGAGAAATGCGAAAAAAAGAAGAAGAAGTAATAAAAGCTTTCAACTTACCTGAAAGCTTAATTATAAGAACCCTGAAGTAAAACAATACCTCAAAAAGAAAAAGATAAACGAATTTTTCGTGAGTAAAACAAAGGAACCATTTATGGATTTTATAATTTTTTTAATTGCCATGAGCGCTTTAATATACGGAGCAGACTTCATTATTAAAGAGTCTGAACACATTGCTCTACATTTTAATATTTCACATTTTGTTATTGGTGCAACATTAGTTGCCTTTGGAACATCACTTCCTGAGATGGCAGCATCGATGATTGCCTCATATCATGGTAAAAGTGATCTAGCAGTGGCTAATGTTATTGGAAGTGTTAGTTTTAACATCACCTTAGTTTTAGGACTTGTCTTTTTGATCGCGAAAAAAATGAATCCTAAAAGAGATCTTTTTGCTAAAGACAGTGCTTGGATTTTAATGCCTGTTGTTATCTTTTTATTAATGTCTTATGATGGAAATATTTCTAGGGTTGAGGGCTTTTTATTTTTATTTATGATGCTTGCATACATTATGTTTTTATTTTCTTCAGCAAAAGAAGATTTAGAGGTAGACGAAGACTTAGCAAAAGAAAAATTTAGATGGTTTAAAACCGTCGCCCTTTTAAGTGTAGGCTTTATATTAACCATAGGTGGAGCAAACTTTGTGGTTGAAAGTGGTAGTAATATCGCAAGAATGTTTGGTGTAAGCGAATGGATAATTGGTCTTTTTCTAATATCATTAGGAACATCATTACCAGAGCTTGTAGTTTCTCTTGTAGCCATTAAAAAAGGAAAGGCAGACCTAAGTATTGGAAATATTATTGGCTCAAATGTTGCTAACTTTTCTATGGTTATCGGAGGAGCTTCTTTATTATCACCTTTAAGTGTAAGTTTAAGAGAAAATGCCTTCGATATAAGTATTATGATTGCAGCTTCTATTGCCCTACTTCTTATACTTGCTAATAAGCTTTATAATAAGGCTGGCGCTGTTTTCTTGCTTCTTATTTTGGCCTTATTTATAAACAACGCTATTAGTACACTCTAACTCCCACCTTTTATACCCCTCTCCTTTACACAGATACAAAGGAGCCTTTATGGTACGATAAAGGGCAAGAAGTTTAAAAATTGAGCTTTATTTTCTAATTTTTTTTGATACTCATAATAAACTAAATACGAAATTTCATATAAATAAAAAGCTTTAAGAATATGATAGGCAAGAAAAAATAATATCAAGTATATGCTAGATCTTCTTTGATGGATACAAACACAAAATTACTTTTTTATGTAGCCGTATTCTAGAAGCTTATTGTAAATTTTTGAGACCATTGGTCCTGCCGCCTGCCCTCCATGTCCTCCATGCTCTATAAGCACAGTCACAATATACTGAGGGTCTTTATATGGTCCATAGGTAGTGAACCAAGCGTGGGAACGTTTTAAGTAGGCTAATTCATGCTCTTTTAAACGTTTAATAGTCTTTTGCGATATACCAATAACCTGAGCTGTTCCTGTCTTACCTGCTATTTTTACCTTAGAAGATCTAAGGTAATGCGTAGCCGTTCCCTTAGGATGATTACACACTTCCCACATAGCTCTTTGAATAAGAGGTAAGCGTTTCTTTTGCTTTGCATTTAGAACCTCTTTATACTCAGGTATAAAAAACT
Organism: Sulfurimonas sp.; assembly: GCA_012963655.1. Classification (GTDB taxonomy): domain Bacteria; phylum Campylobacterota; class Campylobacteria; order Campylobacterales; family Sulfurimonadaceae. The sequence continues at coordinate 13,353 of DTVI01000403.1, read as the reverse complement.
GTTCTCCAATATTTTTAACAAAATGTGGTTTAGCAATTTTTCCAGTAGCCATTAAAGAGGTAAACTGCGCTATTTGCATAGGTGTTGTTAAAAAATCACCCTGACCAATTGAGGAGTTGAGGGTTTCACCAATATACCAAGGTTTACCATACTTATTCATTTTCCATTCTCTACTTGGTACTGTACCAAAGTACTCATTAGGCAGGTCAACACCTGTTTTCTTTCCTAAGCCAAAGTTTTTTAGTTGTCTTGACATTTCAGCAATACCAACACGCAAGCTACCCTTATAAAAATAAATATCACAAGACTGTCTAATGGCCTTAATTAAGTTTGTTTCTTTATGCCCTCTATGCTTCCAACAACGAAATTTTCTATTATTTTTTCCTAAGGTCATTGTTCCTTCACAAGTGAACTTCGTCCAAGGACTCATTTTATTGCTACTTACATAAGCAAGCCCCAAACCAGTCTTAATAGTGGAGCCTGGTGGGTAAAGCCCATTTACTACCTTATTTGTAAAGGGCTTATCTAAGTCATTAATAAGTTCAGACCAACGAGATACAGAGATGCCCGAAACAAAGGTGTTTAAATCATATTCTGGGTATGAACCTGCAGCTAAAATCTCTCCATGCACATCCATAACGACAACCGCACCAGCCTTGTCTTTGAAAAGTTCTTCTATTAGTTTTTGTAAGCGTAGGTCTAGGGCCAAGGTTATTTGTTGATGTTCCTTAGGTGCCTTATAACTTAACTCTTGCATTTCTTGGTTATAGGCACTTACCTTAATTTCTCTCTCCCCTGCCTCGCCTTGCAAAAAATTATTATAATACTTTTCAATACCACTTTTACCTGTAGAACCTGTAAGTTTTGCGATAGCGTTTTTATCAACATCTTTTTTATTAGCCCTTGCAACATAACCAATAATATGTGCCGCTAATTTTTTATTAGGGTAATAACGTTTAGGCGCAGGTAAGAGTTTTACATTTTCATTTAAGTTCATTTTTGAATACACAGGAATAGCGTCTTCATAAGAAATAAAGTCTACTACATCAATAAAATGATGATTATATGGTGAATCTTTTTTTATATAATTCTTTTTTAGTTTTTTTATATCTAAAGAAGGAATCATAAGCACAATTGTTTCTAATTCCGCATCAAGGTCTCCATTTTTTCTAGGCAAATGAGGAGCTACTTGAAGCTTGAAACCAAGTTTATTAATCGCTAAGGGTTGCTTGTGTCTATCTAAAATTTCCCCACGTATAGGAGGAATATATTCAAACTTAATAGTATTACTATTGGCTAAACTTTCATAATAATTATTAGATTGAATAGAAATATAATAAATACGCACTAATAAAGATATCCACACCAATATAAACAAGATTAATATAAATTTTATTCTCATATACTAAGTACCAAGAAAAATTCCAAAAACATATAATAGAAAATATGCCAATCAAAACTAGGCAACTCCACCCATAAAACCTGGGCCAAGATATATGAGAACAGTACGTATCCAAGATATGCAAGGTTTATTAATAAGACCTTTAAGCAGACTTTACACGATATCATTATACCAAGTCTTGGTATAACGAAGCGGTAAATAAAGGTGAAATAAACTAAGGAGCTAAAAAGTAAAAAGTCTTTTTCTGCTTCAAATATAAGGAGCAAGACAAGTACAAGTACAAGTTTTGGTAGGTCTTCTTTGTTTAAGGCTTGCATAAAATAAAAAAACAGCACCCCTAGCATAGGAGGAAATAAAAGATAGATACTACTTAGGCTTTGGTACAGGCCAAAACTTATAACAAGAACAAGGCCTGTTAATATTTTTTTATAAGTGAAACTTCGTTGCATAGGGGAAAGTGTTTACATTTAATACAGTCTGCCCAAATTTTATGTTCAGGTAAAGACGCCTTAGGGATTTCAACAAATCCAAGTTTTTCAAAAAATGCTTGTTTATACGTTAGCACAAGAACTTCTTTGAGTCCAAGTGGTTTTCCTTCACTTAGTCCTAAAGAAACTAATTCTTTTCCTACACCCTTATCTCTAAAATTTTCATGTACAATTAAAGAACGAATTTCAGCTAACTTCACCGTATGTATATGTAAGGCAGAAAAACCAATAAGAGTATCCTCGTCAAAGGCAAGTGTGTATGAACGAATATTTGTTGCTATTTCATCAGCAGTACGCTCTAAAATAGTTCCATCATCAACATAAGGCTGCACAAGTATTTGCATCTGTACAACATGCGATAAGTTAGCCTTAGAATAATGTATCACTAAATTTCTTCTTCATTGTCTTCAAGACTGTCTTCAGTAAATAAAATTTCATGAATCACTTGTATAAGCTTATCAATACCACGTTTTTTTGTATTTGAAATCATTAAAGCACCGGGGTATTTATTTCTTAGAGCACCCAGTTCTTTTTGATTGAGCTTATCCATTTTTGTAAAAACATGTAAAATCACCTGATCACCCTCAACGATCTCATTTAAATAATCATCCACCTGTGCATCTATATCTAAATCAGGATGTCTACAATCTACAAGATGAATAAAGAGTTTAATTTGTTCTCTTTCAGCAATAAACTGGTTTAAACTTCTTTGCCATTGATGCTTAATACTTTTTGAAACCTTTGCATAACCAAAACCTGGCAAGTCGACAAATCGTGCTTCTTGTCTTTCATTTGTTTCTTGGTCTCTAAACTCTAAATTAAAGAAATTTATTAGTTGTGTTTTACCTGGTGTTGCTGAAACCTTTGCCATCCCTTTATGATTAACTAAGGCATTAAGTAAGGAGCTTTTTCCTACGTTTGAACGAGCCAGAAAAGCAACTTCTAAACGCTCTTCTTCAGGTGCCATAGTAATATTTGGCGCAGATGTTATAAATTTAGCATTAATAATATCTATCACTTTTCTTCCTTCTTTTTATCTTCAATATTAAAGATCATTATAACAGGTGCTTTTTCTGCCCCAATGGCTTTAGCATTTCCATCTATAGTGTTAAGCATAATTTTATCACCAAATATTTTTCTATCCGTATTAAGTTGATAAAGATGCACATCTGTATAAAACTGATATTCTTGTTTATTGGGGAAGTAAATAACCTTACCTGCGTCTCCCCTATAAGTGGTGTTATTATCAGGAATATCAATATAAAAAGAAACACTTCCATCTGCAATATATTTTATTGGATTTCGATCTTTATCTGTATATACAATAACCTTAGAAGCATTAAGTTCATCATTTCCTTTTTTAATTTTTACATTTCCTGTAAAAATACTCACGCCTTTTTTTTCATTAGCACTAAAACTTTCTGCTAGAATCTTCACCTGTTCCGCCCATAAAGGAAGGGTACATATAATCATAATAATAGATATTTTTTTTAGATTAAACATTATGACATCCTAAGAAGTTATTTTTCATTATCTGTTTCCTGTATATAATAATTTGCATTAATTTTTTCCGCTTTTATATTGCCTGTATGTGCATTATAATGTAGTTCAGTTCCATAAATCACATTTTCATTTTGTGTTAGTGTAAAATGATTAGGCACGTACAATAACTCATTTTCAGTATCATAAATGGCATTATCACTCTCAAAAGAGAGGCCATCTTCTCTAAAATATCTAACATTTTCATGTAAATAAGCCACATCACCTTCAAATCTTCCAAAGTCAGCATAAAGATGCTCACCTATTTTGTTTTTATTCTCAATGTAATGTGCGTTTTCAACCTCATAATAGCTTGTAAACTGACGTATAAGTGTCCCACTAACCACACTTTGAACCCCTGTTTGATTTATCTCATATAAGGTGAAATCTTCTAGCGCTAACTTAGGAATATCTCTAGTTTCACTTACAGCATAGGACTGTGGCTCTAAAAATATAAGAAGTGAAGCAGAAAACAAAAATAAAAATATAAAAAAGTGTGTTATTTTCATAAGGACCTCTTTATGACTTCCAAATCTTTAAGAAGGCATCTTCTAAGCCATTATCTTTGATAATACTTTCAATCATCTCTCTAACCGCACCTTCTCCACCCTTAGCATATAAAACAACCTTACTAAGTTCACGTATATACTCAGACCCATCAGCAGGGGTAAAACTGTACCCTACCGATTTAAGCATATTATAATCATTTAAATCATCACCTATAGCAGCAACATTTTCAAGACTAATACCTTCATCCTTGCAGATACCCTCAAGAACTTCAAGTTTATTATGTACACCTTGAAATAAATAATTTATCCCAAGTTCTTTAGCCCGTCTTTCTACAATTTTAGAACGTCTACCCGTAATAATCGCAGCTTTTTTTCCTAAACGTATCCATGAGCTGATGGCGAGACCATCTTTTACATTAAAAGATTTTATTTCATCACCGTTTTCACTGTAGCTTATTTGTCCGTTTGTAAGACAGCCATCAACATCAAAGACTAAGAGGTCAATCAAAGTACACCCTTTGTACTAGGAACCCCTGTTCTTTCATTAGGTGTAGTCGCACGACGTAAGGCAACGGCTAAAGATTTAAAAGCAGCTTCTATAATATGATGCTTGTTTTTACCACGTTTCATGATAATGTGAGCTGTTAAACCAGCATTAAAACATATAGCTCTGAAAAATTCTTCTACGAGTTCAACATCAAAGTTGCCAACCTTACCTTCTATATCAATCTCATAAACTAAAAAAGGTCTATTACTAAGGTCTAAATCACATTCAACACAGGCTTCATCCATAACAATAGCAGCTGAACCAAAACGTTCTACCTTAGAAATAGGATAAATAGACTTTTTAAGAGCCTGACCAATAGCAATACCAATATCTTCTACGCTATGGTGATCATCTATATGGGTATCACCCTTACATGAAACCTTAAGATCCATAAGAGAGTGTTTAGAAAAACTTTCAAGCATATGGTCTAAAAAGCCTACACCTGTACTAATGGTACTTTCGCCTTTGGCATATACATCTAGTTCTATTTTAATATCAGTTTCTTTTGTTTTACGTTCAATTTTTATCATAAAATATTCCTTATTCTCTCACTATAAATGCCCCAGCAAAATGCTTTGCCTTATAATCTCTAGCTTCTTCTTCACCTTGAAAACCTGTTAAAAAGACCTTGAAAAGTCGTTGACTTCCATCATCTATATCTTTAATAACAGTTTTATATTGACCAGATTCGTTATTATAGCGTTCTTGGATAGAAATTGCACCCTCAATTTTACTAAAAGAACCTATTTGAAGGGCATATTTTCCAATTACCTTCTCTTTAAGGTCTTTTTGAATTGATGTCTTAGTAACTTTAGTCTGGCCTTTCTTATTAAAACCCAGAATTTCAAGTTTCACAGGAGCTGTACCTGTTTTAACCATATCAAGTTCAATTGCTCCCTTTTTAGAAAGGTCAATGATACGGGTATTAACAAAAGGACCTCTGTCATTAATACGTACAACTATACTTCGCCCATTATCTTTGTTCGTAACTTTTACTACTGTATTCATAGGCAAGGTTTTATGGGCTGCCGTCATTTGCCACATATTATAAGTTTCACCATTAGAAGTCTTTTTACCATGAAAATTAGGACCATACCAAGAAGCTCTACCTCTAAAAGTTTTGCCTACTCTAACTACAGAAGGATAATATCGTTTTCCCATTATTGTATAAGGACGCATAGTAGGGTGTTTTAGATTACTAGGCTTAGAGGAGTTTGCAACAGGGGCTCTATAAGAAGAACTTGTACGGTCAATGAGGCGTCTACTACATCCACTTATAAGTAGACCTATTAAAATTAAAAGAAATAAGTGTTTAGCGAACACTGAGTTTGTCTCCTATCCTTATCATATCGGTATGTAATTTATTGATTTTCCTCAAGTCAGTAATACTTAATTTAAAAAGTCTAGAAATAGAATCAAGTGTATCCCCATTTTTAACCGTATAATGTTTTTTATTAGGCTCATATGCCTTATTCACAGGAATAATAAGCTTTTGTTTTAAAAATAAAGAATCCTTGCGTAAATGGTTAAAGTCTTTGATTCTGTCATAAGCAATATTGTATTTTTTGCCTAAGTAAGACAGATTATCACCCGAAGTCACAGTATGAACGAGGTACATAGTTTGAAGCTTAGCCGGTCTATATTTTATTTTAAATTCTGAAAGTTTAATATAAGGAATATAAATTTCATATTCGTCTCCATAAGGGGGAACAAAGTCATATTTAAGATGACGATTAAGTTTTTTTAAGTCTTTTACGCGCATAGATATAAGTTTAGCTACATGATTAAGACTCTCTCCTGCAGGTACCTTTACTGTTGATAAGGAATAAGCATTTCCCCTGTTTAAGAGGTAGTCGCACTCATTCTCTATCATATAAGCTTCGTCATAACCGATAAGAGCTAAGGCAATTATCTTTCGTATGTAATTACGACTTTCTCTTGGAATGTATTTTTCTTTAGAATTTAATAAAACAGAGAGATCATCTGTGCCTGCTCGTCTTATACCCTTTCGTAAACGCCCTTCTCCACAATTATAAGCTATCGCAGCAAGGTACCATTTGCCAAACTTTTTATGTAAATAGCTCAAAAAACGTACTGCAGCCTTTGTTGACTTTACAAGGTCTCGTCTTTCATCTACATAATCATCAATTTTAAGACCATATATTCGTCCTGTATAAGGCATAAATTGCCACATACCTGAGGCTCTCTTTTTTGAATAAGCCCTTGTGGAAAAATTTGATTCCGCCATTGCTAAATAAAGAATTTCACTTGGGACATCTGCTTCTGAGATAATCTTTTTAACTAAGGGAATAAATATATAAGCATTATTCATTGTCTTAAAAAAGTATTTATTTTTATATCGCGCACGTTTCTGTTCTGTAAGACGATTGAGTTTAGCATCATTTAAAAAAGAGGGATTAATATCAAAACTTCTGAGAAGTTTAAGCTCTTTAGCATGATTAGACTGAAATGTTAACACCGCGAAAGATGGAGCAACTAGTATAAATAAGGTAAATAAAAAAAATCTCAAAGACACCCCTAAACACAAGATAAGACCTAAAAAGTCTGTCTTGAGTATAATTTTAAATTATATTCTAGCTAAGGGTGCATGTATTTCTAATTAAGACAAAGGCAGAGTACTTGTTTTATGCATTATATTGTTAAACATCAATCTTAAATAGACGGTTTGCATTTTTTGTAGTGAGGGTCTTAATCTCTTCTAAGTCAATGTCTAGAATCTCACTTATCTTCTCAGCTACAAGGGTGGTGTAGAAGGGTTCATTTCGTTTTCCTCTATGAGGATGTGGTGTCAAATAAGGACCATCAGTTTCAATCAGAAGCCTGTCAATTGGGATTTTTGGTAACACTTCAACAAGTTTTCGTGCATTTTTAAAAGTTAGCACCCCACCTATACCAAAATAAAAACCTAAATCTGCCAAAACTAAAAGTTCATCATCTGCATTATAACAATGTAAAACCCCGCCTTTAGAATTTTCTTCTTCTAAAATGACACGTGCATCATGGCTCGCATTACGAACATGAACAATTAAAGGCTTGTTAAGTTCATTGGCTAAACGTATATGAGCACGAAAAACCTCTTTTTGAAGTTTAATGTCTGCTTCTTTTTCTTTCTCATCTTCTGAAAGTCTAAAGTAATCCAAACCACATTCGCCAACGGCTACACATTTTTCATCTTGTGTGTACTGACGAATAAGTGCTTCACTATAATTTTCAATATCATAAGGGTGCATGCCAACTGAAAAATAGATGTCTTCATGCCTTTGAGACAGGCTATGCGCTCTTTGCAAGTCTTTAGGGTCTGCACCAGGTATAATGAACTTTTTCACCCCACCCTCTCTCGCACGGTTTAAAACCTCGTCTAAGTCATCATAATATTGTTCATTATCTAAATGTATGTGGGTGTCTATAATCATTATTTTTCTTCTTTATTGTCTTTTAATTTCATATTACATCCATTGTTTGCACATCCTATATTCTTTATCATAAAGACTAAAAACATAAGGGACGCAGGTGCCATTAAACCTGCTTGAATATAAAAACCATTAAGGTAAAAGTTTATGCCAAGTGCAGCTAATAAGATACTCATGACTAAACACATTTTTCTTCCATAAGGCCACGAGCAAACTCAACTGCTTCTTGTGTTATTTTATCACCACTTATCATACGAGCAATTTCATTAACTCTTTCTTCATTATTAAGTACCTTAACACTACTATATTTATCTCTTTGCACAAAAAAGTGCTGATCAGCTTGAGAGGTTAATTGTGGTTGATGTGAAATAACAAAAATTTGATAATCTTTAGAAAGATGTGAAAGTACCTTAGCTACAGACATAGACTCTTCTCCACTGAGGTTAGCATCTATCTCATCAAGCATTAAGATGCCTCCTTCATTGTCTTGCAGGCTCTTAACGGCTAAAAGTGCTAAGCGTAAACGATTAAACTCTCCTGCTGACACCTTCTCTAAGGCAGTATTATTAAGCTCAACTTCTACCCTGTCTTGTCCATATATATTTAGTTCTTCTTGGATAAGATTTATATTTGCAGGACGAAGGTATAATTGCTTTAAAAAATCATTAAAAGACAAAACTATCTTTTTCAAGGACTTAAGTCTTGTTTTTGAGATTTCTTTAGCCTCAGATACGACAGCTTCTTCTAAACTTGAGATTTTTTCATTTAAGATGGCCTTATGTTCATCTAGGTTTTCATAGATTTCAAGTTCCTTAAGACGCTCATCCTTATACTTTAATGCTTCTTCAACACTTCCATATCTATGCTTAAGCTCAGATATTTGCTCTATTCTTGTTAATATTTCTTCGATATTACACTCAGTAAGCTCTGCTAAACGCTCTTTTGAAGCTTCAAAATGTGCTCTTAGCTCATTCATCGCATCATCAAAAAATGAAGATTCTACATCTAAAAGATCCAGGGCACTTGAAACTGAACTTTCATAATGAAAGATCTCTTCTGCTGAGTTTATTGCTTCTTCAATTTTTTCTTTTTTAGAAAGCTCTTTTTTTATCTTCATAAGCTCTTCATCTTCACCAATTTCAGGTGAGATAGTATTAATCTTAGAGATTTCAAATTCAGCAAACTCTCTTAGCTCTACTACCTTTTTTTCATCATTTAAAATCTTAGCCAGTTCTTTTTTTAGCTCACTCAAACTTTTGAACTTATTTTGATATAGAGACAGCTTTTTTTGATGCATTCTACTGTCTTGTGCAGTAAAACTATCTATCATATCTAATAAACTTTCATTTTTAAAATCACTATAATCACGCAGGCTTAAGTGGCGGACAAAGGTATTCGAGAGTTTTAACAATACTTTTTTAGAAATAGTTTGATTATTAATAAAATGTCGAACCTTGTCTTTTTTAATCTGTTTAAAAACTGTACATTCGTCATCTTCTATACCAATATCATCAAGTTTAATGGGAAAGTTAATCGTTGCCTCACTTAAACCAGCTTTGGCTTCATCAAGGCCTAATGAGGCTAAAATTGAGCTCATTAATATAGACTTACCACTTCCACTTGGGCCTGTAAAAACAACTAAGCCCTTAGAAAACTCAAGTTCTGCTTCTTTAAAAGAAAGAAAATCACGTAAATAAAATCTCTCAATCATCCTTATTCACCCCAGCTAAGTTTTTCTTTTAGAACTTCAAAATAGTTAAATTCTTCTCTGTGTATCAGTTGAGCAGGTTTACCTGATAAACGGATTTTAATAAGATCACCATCTCCAAACTCATACATATCTTGACCATCAACAACAACTACAGCAGAAGTATCAGGTGTTCTTATCTCAATGGTAAAGTGCCCAGGTAAGACAACAGGACGTTGGGTTAAAGAGTGTGGGGAAATGGGAGTTAAGGCAAAAACTTGAGTTAAAGGAAATAAAACAGGTCCACCAGCTGAAAGGTTATAAGCGGTTGAGCCCGTAGGTGTTGAAATAATAACGCCATCACCATAATAGGTGTTAAAAGGCTTACCATCAACAAAGGTGTCTAAATGTATCATCTTAGAGATAGAAGATCGTGTCATAACAATATCATTAAAAGCTACCAGTTTAGTTGTACCTTCTTTAGTTGTAATTTCAGCACGTAAAACTGCGCGGTTATCTATACGATAGTTTCCAGAAACAAGCTTACTAATAAACTCATCAAGTTCTGCCAAATCTATATCTGCTAAAAAGCCCAATTTTCCTGCATGTATCCCAAAAACAGGAAGGTCAAACTCATGTGACCTTCTAACTGCTGAAATCAGGGTGCCATCTCCCCCCAGAGTAACTAAAATATCAGAATTTTCACATAATACATTAAATTCTTGTCCCATCAGGCCTATCATTTGAGCACTGTTATTATCTAAGGTAACCTCGATATTATATTTATCAAAGCTTTTTTTTACAAATAAAAACTGTTCTTTCATCTCAGGTGATGAGGGACGTAAAACGAGGCCTATCTTTTTGATTTGCGCAGGCTTTTCAATAATGCATTCTGTCATATTTTCTCAATTATAATGGGATGTTTACTTATGTATATTATAGCGGAAGTAAGGGAGTATGGCAAAATATGTCATATAGACATATTTTTTGTGAGTATATAGGTTTAGTTATTGATCGTTATTAGCGGCATATTCAGGGGTACAAAAAATACCACAATGACATTTTCCAAGTTCAGGAATTTCTTTTTCTATGGCTTGAGGACAAGGGCAAACACGGTCATCTACACTTTTAAATTTTCCATTATCTATTTCTTCTACCATGAAACATGGACAAAAGCGCTTTCCATAAAGAGTTTTATGACGGGCTAAACCCATAGTTACGCCTTCATTCACATCTTCATTTGGATTATATACATATCCAAATTGTTTATTGATCTTATCTGTAAACTTTTTAGTTTTTTCTAGTTCACTCAGAAATTCTGGTGAGTTCATATCAAGTTGTTGCATCATTTTAAATTCTTTCGCACATTTTATGTAGGAAGTATATTCAGTAATTACTTAAAAGTCACCATGAAGATTTAAACCGAATTACACATAAACTAACTTTAAGAACTTTGATCTATTAGGCGACACTTTATATTAAGCCTAATATGATAAAATCACGAAAAATTTTATGTAAATGAAGTTGTTTGATTTTATACAGTTAAGCAAAAACTTATTTACTCTTAATATAGGATGTTCATGCGAACGCATTATTGTACTGATTTAAACGAAAGCCATATAGGGCAAGAAGTTACTGTAGCCGGTTGGGCAAACAGCCATAGAGATCACGGTGGAATTATTTTTATCGATTTAAGAGATAAGTCTGGACTAGTTCAGCTTACTTGTGACCCTGCTGATTCAAAGCAAGCTCATGAAACTGCTGATAGTGTTAGAGATGAATTCGTTCTTATTGCCAAAGGAATGGTTAAAGCCCGTGGTGAAGGTCTTACTAATCCACGTCTTAAAACAGGATCTATTGAGCTTATTGTTACTGAACTTATCATTGAAAACCGTTCAGAGCCTACACCTTTTGTTATTGGTGATGATAAGGTTGGTGAAGAAACTAAGCTTAAGTATAGATACTTAGAGCTTCGTAATACAAAAACATATGAAACATTTAGACTACGTTCTAAAGCGGCTATTGCTGCGCGTAACTCTTTAGATGAATTAGGTTATTTAGAAGTTGAAACGCCTATTCTTACTAAATCAACTCCAGAGGGTGCTAGAGATTATCTTGTACCTTCACGTGTTCATGATGGTGAGTTTTACGCACTTCCACAGTCTCCACAGCTTTTCAAGCAACTATTAATGGTTGCTGGGTTTGATAAGTATTTTCAAATCGCTAGATGTTTTAGAGATGAAGACTTAAGAGCTGACCGTCAACCTGAATTTACTCAGATAGATGTTGAAATGAGTTTTTGTACTCAAGATGATGTTATACAAACAGCAGAGAAGCTTTTAAAAGATATGTTTAGCGCTTGTGGTAGAGAAGTTCAAACACCTTTCTCAAGAATGAAATATTCTCACGCTATGGAAACTTATGGTTCAGATAAACCTGACCTTCGTTACGGATTAGAGATGGTTGATGTTATTGATATCTTTGAAAAGTGTGATAATGAAATCTTTACTAAGATTGCATCTAACCCTAAGACTAACCGTATTAAGGCACTTAAAGTTCCTCAAGGTGATACAATCTTTTCTAAACGTGAGATGAAGTCATTTGAAGATTATGTACGTAAGTTTGGAGCTGCTGGCCTTGGTTATTTCCAAATGAAAGAAGATGGTCTTAAGGGTCCACTTACTAAGTTTTTCGCTCAGAGCGAGATTGATGAACTTGTAAAGCGTTGTGAACTTGTAGTTGGCGATGTTATTTTCTTTGGTGCGGGTGAAAAGAAAGTGGTATGGGATTATATGGGTCGCTTCCGTATCTTCTTAGCTGAACATGAAAAGATGGATATCATTGATCCAAATGAATTCGCTTTCACATGGGTTGTTGACTTCCCAATGTTTGAGATTGAAGACGGTAGAGTTAAAGCACTTCACCATCCATTTACTATGCCAGCTGACTTAGATAAAGAACATCTTGAAGATATAGATTCTATCGCTTATGACATCGTGCTTAATGGTACTGAGCTTGGTGGTGGATCTATTCGTATTCATAAAGAAGATATGCAGGCTAAGATCTTTGAACTTATGGGTATTGAAGAAGAAGAAGCACGTTCTAAGTTTGGTTTCTTACTTGACGCTCTTAAATTTGGTGCGCCTCCACATGGTGGTTTTGCTATTGGATTTGACCGTCTTATGATGTTACTTACAGGGCAAAAGTCTATTCGTGACGTTATTGCCTTTCCTAAGACACAAAAAGCGTCTTGTTTATTAACTCAGGCACCTAGCGCTGTGGACAACACACAATTACGTGATTTACATATTCGTCTAAGAGAAACTCCGAAGAAAGACGCGTAAGCGTGTCTAAAAAGCTTATTCTTATCATCGGAGCTCCAGGTTCTGGTAAAACAACGGACGCAGAGCTTATAGCTGAGCAAAATTCTGATAGTATTAATCATTATTCAACAGGTGATTTACTTAGAGCAGAAGTTGCTTCAGGAAGTGAGCGCGGTAAAATTATAAATAGCTTTATATCAAAAGGAAATATTGTTCCCATTGAAATCGCTATTAAAACTATTATTTCTGCTATTAAGACTAGTAACAGAGACAATATTATCATTGATGGTTACCCTCGTTCAAATGAACAAATGAATGCGCTAGATCTTTATCTTACAAAAGAAGATACGATTAAACTTGTCTCTGTAATTGAAGTTAAAGTCAGCGAAAAAACGGCGAGAGACAGAGTTCTAGGTCGTGCACGGGG
>DTVI01000402.1 GCA_012963655.1 Sulfurimonas sp. | reverse complement strand
CTGTGAAGGCTTTTCTTGAGCAGAATCTGGGATATAAATACCTGAAGCTGTAGTTTTTGCTTCTTCTACACGTTGTATTAAGACACGTTTGCCAAGGGGTTGAAAGTTCATAATTATCCTTTGTTTATCAGATGAGTCTAAGCCCTTCTATATATAGACAGAATTCTACATCATAAAAATGTTGATGGCAATGGAGTAGATAAACTAGTGAAATTTCTGAGCAAATCTTAGTATTTAGTTACTTTTAGGAAAGCATAAGCTTAACTTCTATATAATTCCGACCTAACAAACGGATGTCACGGTAGCTCAGCTGGTTAGAGCACTGGTCTCATAAGCCGGGGGTCGAGGGTTCAAGTCCCTCTCTTGACACCATCCTTTCTTAATTAACACTTCATTTAAACTAGATACGAAAATCATGCATAATAAGTATAATAAAACTTCAATATATTAATTTAAACTTAATTAATTAAATTAAATTACCATAAAATAAAATAAGAATACTCTATAAAATCATATTATAAAATAAAAATAAGTCTATAATTTAATAGAGTATGTAAAAATGAAACATTTTATAATGAAATGTATAATTTATTTTTATGATTTTACAAAATTATTTTGTGAAATTAGAGTAGTGAAAACACATATTATTTTGATTATATAAGGCAAAAAAAAGAGTAAATAAATTTGAGTATAAGTCCTAATATAGGTGTTCAAAGTTAAATATACCCCTTTGAAAAGCCTACAGTAAAGACTTGTTATATATAGTGAAAATATTATGAAAAAAAACTACTATTATAATTATTGATATTTACAAAAAGTAACATTTTGTTTTAATTATAATAAATATCAATAATTTGTAAGTTTCTGTGCATTAATAAAACAAATGCCTTAATACACTCTTAAGCTAAGACTACCTAAAATCATAAAATAGAAAAATATACATAAGAAAAGAGAAAAAATGAAGAAAATATTTTTAATTTTATTAATGCTAGTTTCTCTGAATGCTCAAAGTGATTTAGGTATTCATGAAAAACTTGGAGAATATGTTCCTTTGGATCTTACTTTCCTTGATGAAAATAATCAAACAGTAACACTTAAGAAAATGATGGCAGGAAAACCAACTGTCATT
>DTVI01000401.1 GCA_012963655.1 Sulfurimonas sp. | reverse complement strand
TATACTATAGATTTTTAGCAATACTCAGCTATAATTACTCAAAAATAAATACAGGTACTTTTATGAGCAAAACCGTTACAGTAATAGACACATTTGGATTTTTCTTTCGTAGTTTTTACGCACTCCCACAACACTTAAAAAATAAAGATGGTTTTCCAACTGGTTTACTTACAGGTTTTACAAACTTCATAGCGACACTGCAAAAAGACCACGACAGCGACTACATCATCTTCGCTATAGATACAAAAGGGCCAACTTTTCGTAATGAGATAGACCCTAACTATAAAGCAAACCGTTCAGCTCCACCACCAGAACTCTCAATGCAACTCCCAGTTGCTATAGAGTGGATAGATAAGATGGGTTATAAAACTCTTGGACAACAAGGTTTTGAAGCCGATGACATGATAGCTACTGTAGTAGAATTGGCAGAGCAAAAAGGTTACAATGTAAGAGTAGTATCACATGATAAAGACCTGTATCAGCTCATAAATGATGAAAAAAATGTCATAGTAGTTGATGCCATCAAACGTAAAAGCATGGATGAAAAAGCCTGTTATGATAAGTATGGTGTAACGGCACAACAGTTTACAGATTATCAATCTATACTTGGAGATAGTGCAGATAATGTTCCTGGTGTAAAAGGTATAGGTAAAGTTGGCGCTGAGAAACTACTCAAAGAGTATGGAACTCTAGATAATATCTATGCGCATGTTCAAGAAGTTAAAGGTGCAAACCAGAAGAAACTACGAGAGTGCAAAGAACAGGCATATATGTCAAAAGAACTTGTGACACTGAAACGTGATGTTTTTGAGTCAATAGACTTTGAAGAGTACAAGATGGATATTGAAAACCCTTTTGTAAATATCTATGATGAATTAGTACAGTACGAACAAAATTCGATACTTCGCGTACTACATGCAAGAAACCATGTAAGTGATGAAAAACGCGAGAGTGTTGCTCAAGCAGTAGTAGCTGAAGAAGAGGACTATGGTGTTAAGTTAGAGTTCAAAGCGACTCTTTTAACAGATGCAAAAGAGTTAAACGCAGTACTAACAAAGTTCACTCCCGAGACAATAGTAGCATTTGATACGGAGACAACAGGTTTAGAGTATGATACAGATAAACTAGTAGGCTTTAGTTTTTGTACTAACGAAGATGAGGCTTATTATGTCCCTTTTGCTCACTTTTATCTCGGAGTTGCTGATCAGATAAGCGAAGATGATGCAAAATCTGCAATACGAAAAATATTCAATTCTAAAGTAGTAGGACATAACATCAAGTTTGACTTGCATTTTGTGACTCGATTTTTAGAAGATGATTCGTTAGAGGTGTACGCTGATAGTATGATACTCGCATGGCTCATAAACTCTAACTCTGCATTAGCGCTTGATAAACTCAGTGATGCACTCCTTGGTCATAAGATGGTTGCATTTAAAGATACCGTGAAAAAAGGCGAAACATTTGCAGGTGTAGAACTCGAAGACGCTTGTAAGTATGCAGCAGAAGATGCTTATATCACAGCAAAACTTTACAATGTTTTTTTAGAGAAGTTAGAACTTCAAAGTGCCACTCACCTTATAGATGAAGCAAAAGAGGTTGAATTTCCTTTCATTCAAACACTTTTAAGAATGGAAAAAGAGGGTATAGAAGTAGATAGCGCATTTTTAGAGAAGTTTTTAGGCGAAGTTAAAGAGACTCTCTCTGGACTCACTACAAGCATCCATGAGCTTGCAGGTGGAGAGTTTAACATCAACTCGACTAAACAGTTGGGTGTGGTGCTTTTTGAGACTTTAGAGCTTCCTGTGGGGAAAAAGACGAAAACGGGTTACTCGACTGATGAGAAGGTTTTACGTGGTCTTGAAGATGCACATGAAATCATTCCAAAACTTTTAGAGTATAGAGAAGTGTATAAACTCTACTCAACATATATCGAGCCACTACTTAAACTGAGTCGTGCAGATAAGAAAAGTCGCATACATACTTCGTTTGTTCAAACGGGTACCGCAACTGGGCGTTTAAGTTCAAAAAATCCTAACTTACAAAATATTCCTACAAGAACACCATTAGGCGCAAAAATTCGACAGGCATTTATAGCAGGAGAGGGCAAGAAACTAATAGGTATAGATTATTCACAGATTGAGCTGCGTTTACTTGCTCACTACTCTGAAGATAGTGTTTTAGTAGCTGCGTTTAAAGATGACAAAGATATCCACTTGCAAACTGCAATAGTACTCTTTGGCGAAGAAGAGGGCCCAGCTAAACGTTCTATCGCAAAGACTGTAAACTTTGGACTACTCTATGGAATGGGACCTAAAAAGCTCTCTGATACTTTAGGAATAACTACTAAAGAAGCAAAAGAGATTATAGAGAAGTACTTCGAGTCATTTCCTACAGTCAAATCATACTTTAGAAGTATAGTTGATAGTTCAAAAGAGAAAGGTTATGTTGAAACGTTACTCAAACGCAGAAGATATTTTGACTATGAAAATGCAACTCCTATGTTTAGAGCGGCATATGAGAGAGAAAGTGTAAACTCTGTGTTTCAAGGAAGTGCAGCTGATCTCATAAAACTCAGTATGAACAAAATTCATGATGTGATAGAAAACGAGAAACTAAACGCGACTATGTTACTACAAATTCATGATGAGTTGATATTTGAAGTAAACGCAGAGGAAGCAGAAGTTTTAGGAAATAAGTTTAGAGATATCATGGACGGTATTATGGAGTTAAACATTCCACTCAAAGCAAGTCTCAACATCGGAGATAACTGGAGTGAGTTAAAGTAGTTGGTTTATTCTCTTACTTGCATACCACCAAAGATAAATAGCCGCTGAGAATATAATGGAGACAAGCGTTATCCATAAATAGAGTATGTCTAGCTTATAAAATGCTAAGATGGAAAAGAGAATGATTGGGGCTACTACTTGTCTATAGACACTAATTGGAAAAATGACAGCTGGTTTTTTTATACCTTGCAGGGTTGAGATATAGATAAAAATAAGTACGAATCCAAAGAAACCAAAACCACATACTTTAAGATATAAAACACTCTGCTGTATAACTAACACATCATTTGTCAGTAAAGAAACGATAGAATCCCCAATAGTAAAAAATGAAATAATCCCAATGGTTGAGACAGCAAATCCAAATATGATTGCTAAGTTTGCTATGGGTTGTATGCGTGTAAATTCTTTAGCACCATTGTTTTGTGAAACCATAGCAAGAGTAGCGATACCAAGACCTACTACAGGCATTAAAAATATCTGCTCGACTCTCATTCCCACTCCAAACGCAGCAACAGCTTCTTTTCCATAAGGTGCCACAAAGTAGGTGATGATATACATTCCAAATGCCATCATAAACATATTCATACTTGGAGGGAAACCTTGTTTTAGTAACTCTTTTATAACATCTTTGTCAAAATAAAACTCTTTAAAACCTACATAAAGTTTTGTTTTTTGGAGTTTATAAAAAAGGTAGGACATTGTGATAAACTCAGCGACAATAGTTGCCATAGCGATACCTTCTACCCCATAACCCATCTGAGTGACAAAAAAGTAGTTGAGACCTATGTTTAAAATAGAAGTAAACATAAGCGCATTTCTAAAAGATTTTGTATCCCCTATAGAGTTAAGCAGGGCATTGAAGAAAAAAGAGCCTATGAAAAGCATAACGCCATAGAGTATTATGTTTATGTATGAGAGTGTAGTTTGCACATAGGATGGATCGCCGAGAGCTACCACAAGGTAAGGCACACTCAAAACTCCAAAGATACTTAAAAAAATAGAGAGTAAAAATGCGAAGACTATTCCGTTAAGTGCTATATGCTGGGCTCTTTTAGTGTTTTTCTCACCAAGTGCATTTCCGACTAAAGCAGTTAGCGCTTCACTCATACCAATGGCAATAGCAAGTATCATAAAAAATATAGAAGCCGTCAGTGAGAGTGCAGCTAAGGCTTGTGTGCTTATTAGACCTGCAAAAAATGTGTCAGTCACATTAAACATAGTATGGAAGAAGTATCCAGTCATAGCGGGGATTGATAAACTTATGAGGTGTGTGTTTATAGAACCTGTTGTTAAGTCAGTATGCATATCTCTCTTTTATATAAAAATTTTTACACTCCTCGTCCTTGCTTATATTCAATGAAGAGTGAATCCTTGGAATAGGTGCTTCTTACTTCTTAGTTAGTTTGTAAACATAAGAAAAAACTTCTGCTATCGCCTTGTACATCTCGGCAGGAACTTCACGGTCAACTTCAAGTTTTGAGAGTAACTCTACGAGATCTTCATCTTTTTTGATAGGGATGTCGTGGAGTTGTGCAATTTTGATGATGTTTTGTGCAGTGAAACCCTCACCTTTTGCAGTTACTTTAGGAGCTTCACCTGATTCACTATCATATCTGAGTGCTACTGCTTTTTCTTTTCTTTGACTCATGCTTTTACTTCAAACCCTGCGTTTAGACCTTGATTATACTCATTGTATGCATCAGTTATCGTAGGGCTATCATCTAAAAAACGGATACTTGCTGGTACTATATTTACATCAATAAGCTGCTGTTTTAGTGTCCCAATATTGTCTTGGATTATTTTCTTTAACTCTTTACTCTGTGCACTTATATTTATGTTTAATTGATTTGTCTCAAACATACCTAAACGCAGTTTTAGTTCTCCATAA
>DTVI01000400.1:904-1133 GCA_012963655.1 Sulfurimonas sp. | reverse complement strand
GTCATCGACAACCACAAACGCAGGAAAGTTCTCTACCTCGATCTTCCAGACCGCTTCCATACCAAGTTCCGGATATTCAAGGACTTCCACCTTACGTATCGAATCTTTCGCAAGCCTCGCCGCTGGTCCTCCGACTGATCCCAGATAGAAGCCACCATGAGTTCGGCAAGCTTCGGTCACCTGCGCAGATCTATTACCTTTCGCCAGCATCACCAAACTGCCGCCCGCT
>DTVI01000400.1:0-894 GCA_012963655.1 Sulfurimonas sp. | reverse complement strand
CATTCGCCCAGCGGTAGTGGGCCCAAACGACCCCGACGCATATCCCTCAGGGGTTTTTGCGGGACCTGCGTAGTAGACCGGAAATTCCCTCATGTACTCGGGCATTGCCTCACCCGCATCCAGACGTTCCTGAATCTTCGCATGGGCGAGATCGCGGGCCACGACCAGTGTTCCGCTTAGAGACAGACGGGTTTTTACGGGAAATTTCGAAAGTTCAGCTCGAATTTCGCTCATCGGCCGATTCAAATCGATGGCAACAACTCCGTCGGAGAGATCGACATCTAGGGTTTCCGGCAAGTATTTAGCGGGGTCCTCTTCGAGTTGTTCAAGAAAAATCCCCTCGGCGGTGATTTTGGCGAGCGCTTGACGATCAGCCGAGCACGA
The DNA here is from genome assembly GCA_012963655.1 of Sulfurimonas sp. GTDB lineage: Bacteria > Campylobacterota > Campylobacteria > Campylobacterales > Sulfurimonadaceae. The sequence continues at coordinate 510 of DTVI01000400.1, read as the reverse complement.
CACGGCTATTGCGACCGGACAACTTGCAGCGTGCCGGGGCAACCTCACAACTCGCACGTCATGACAGAAGTATTTGCCTCCGAACTGGGCACCAATTCCAAACTGACGCGTTAATTCAAGGATTCGTTGTTCCCATTCCAAATCTCGGAAGCCGTGACCTGTTTGACTACCTGAAACAGGCAACGTGTCTAAGTACTTTGCTGAGGCGTACTTGGCTGCCTTTAACGCATGCTCAGCTGACGTTCCGCCGATGACGACCGCTAGGTGATACGGGGGACACGCCTCAGTGCCCAAAGTTCTCAACTTCTCATCAAGAAAGTTGATCAGATTCGTAGGATTGAGAAGAGCCTTTGTTTCTTGAAATAAGAAACTTTTGTTGGCAGAGCCACCGCCTTTGGCCATAAAAGCGAATTCGTAGATTTCACCCGGCCCCGAATAGATCTCGATTTGCGCCGGCAGGTTATTTTCTGTGTTTATCTCATCGAACATTGTCAGCGGCGCCCCCTGCGC
>DTVI01000399.1:243-1139 GCA_012963655.1 Sulfurimonas sp. | reverse complement strand
AAAATTAAGGGCATCCGTGGCACAAATTTCACAATAGCCATGGTTTTTGACAACTTTTCTAAAACGCGCGTGGTCTCTTTTTATTGGGTGACTCATTCAACCCCCTGTTTTAGGCCTTGGCAGAATCACCTTTGGCAAAAATAGACGCCACAAAATTAAGGGCATCCGTGGCACAAATTTCACAATAGCCATGGTTTTTGATTAACCTTGATTTGACGACATCGATTTTTTCCTGAGTTTCTTTGTCGACAACCTTAGAGATAATCGTCGTCAATTTTATAGAATCTTTTTGATCCTCAAACAACTTAAGCTCTAAGGCCCTATGAAGCCTCTCATTCATTTTGAAGTCGAACGTTTTCCCTTCAATCGCGAGCGCCCCAATATAATTCATAATTTCTCGACGGAAATCTTCTTTTCTGGATTCTGGGATGTCTATTTTCTCCTCGATCGACCTCATAAATCTTTCGTCGGCATCTTCTAAGCGGTTAGAGTATTTATTTCTAATTTTTTCTTTTTGAGTGTAGGCCTTCACATTATCTATATAGTTAGCACAAAGAGTTTGGATGGCGGTTTCATCAACACTGATGGCCTTTTGAACATCATTTTTAATAATGTCTTCATATTCTTGTCTCGTTATCGCCAACATTTCTTTATAGAGCTCGAACTGCTCTTGGCTATTGATAAGGCTGTGGTGTTTAAGACCTGCCTCCAACTCGTTGAAGACCATGAAAGGATTTAAGCAACCAAGGTGACCATTTTTAACAAGGGCATTAGAAACTTTGTCTTGGATATAACGAGGACTGATACCCTCCAATCCTTCTCTGATGGCCTCTTTTCTGAGTTCTTTGACATTGTCTTCATTATAGCCTGGTAGAGTTTTACCATTGTAAAGCTTG
>DTVI01000399.1:0-233 GCA_012963655.1 Sulfurimonas sp. | reverse complement strand
AGTTTAGTCAGATCGGCCTTTTTGGGATCTTCCAAACGAGTCAGAATCCCCCAAGTTGAGGCCATCTCTAATGTATGAGGCGCTATATGGATATGGGGAATTTTTTCATTATTAAAATCTTTTTGATAAATTTTGACTTCATTTTCAAGTCTCGTAATGTAAGGAACATCAATCTTAACAGTCCTGTCTCTCAGAGCTTCCATAAATTCATTGTTTTGGAGTTTTTTAAATTC
>DTVI01000398.1 GCA_012963655.1 Sulfurimonas sp. | reverse complement strand
CATTCCTCGATTAAAAAGTTAACTGTAAAGACTCTTTAAGGTGAATTCATTAGCACTTATTTTCTTGTTTTTACAGAACTATTTAATAACTGGACGACAAAAATGGTGTTAAAAATTAGAACTTAAACTATCATTACTTTTTTTAACATAAAACAAAACAGCGTCAAATCGAGCATTTATATAAGGTTATTTAGTTTTGTAATTGCAACATAAGGGCCATGAGTTATAGCTGCCCTAATCATTGTACGAAAAAATCATCTGAAAACAAATTCACCATCAAAAAAGATGGGGTGTATTTTAGAAAATCTGACTCAAGAATGATCCAAAGATTTTTGTGTCAAATTTGTGGAAAGAGGTTTTCCAACGCGACCTTCTCCCCCTGTTATCGCCAGAAAAAAAGGCGAGTGAACGAAATTTTGTTTAAACTTTTATCTTCGGGTGTGTCGATGAGAAGGGCGGCGCTAATTTTGAATATCCACCGAACGACGGTTAAAAGAAAGTTAGAGTTTCTGGCAAAAAGATCCAAGGAGCGGCATGAAAAGCTTTTAAAAACTCTTGAAAAAGGCCCTGTCACCCATCTTCAATTCGATGATCTTATTACTATTGAGCACACGAAGCTCAAACCTTTGAGCGTTTCCATTGCTGTAGATGCTCATCGAAGAATCATTTTGGGGGCAGAAGTTTCAAAAATTCCAGCGTTTGGATTGTTAGCAGAAAAGTCTCGACAAAAATATGGACGCCGCCCCAATCATCATGCGAAAGGTCTTTCAAGACTCTTTAATAGTTTACTTAGGGCCGTTGACAAAAACGCCCTGATTAAATCCGATGAGCATCAACGTTATCCTGAGTTTGTGAAAAAGTTTTTTCCAAGCGCAGTTTACAAAAGATACAAAGGCGCCAGAGGTGCTGTGGTTGGGCAAGGTGAGCTTAAGAAAATCAAAAGGGATCCGCTCTTTATGCTCAATCATACCTGTGCTATGTTCAGGGCCAACGTCAATCGGCCCATTCGAAAAACTTGGTGTACCACAAAAGATCCTGGGATGCTTCAAAAACACCTCTTCATTTACATGGATTTTCATAATTCTATTTTGGTTAGATAATTTTTTTATTTTAACCGACTTCAACAAATCTCAAGGATA
>DTVI01000397.1 GCA_012963655.1 Sulfurimonas sp. | reverse complement strand
AAGCACCGGCCCCGAGAAAGACATATCTCAATTGAGTCAATGCGGGAGCATTCGACTTCTTCTTCGAACTCGATTTACGAGAACTCTTTCTTTTAGTGGGCTTTCTACGGGCTGCCATTGGCAGACTCAGTTAGAAGCCACTCTTTAAACAAACCGCTAGATTTTGCAACATGCGATTTGAACCAGGGGGGAACCCCCTCCTGGTCCGGCAACTCTACGAGACGCTTCTGGGCATCGCCGAAGGGGCGTGCCAGACGGGGAAGCGTGCCCCCGGTACCAGCCAGAAACTCTCGAATTTCTCGGTCCTTCTCCTTTGGAGCTTTGAAGGGCTTTGTTGAATAAGCCACTTTATTCGAATATTGGATCATAGCATCCATCTCATGCAAATCTGCGTAGTCCAGAGTATACCTAGGACCAAAGCCAAGAGTGTCAGCGAGCAACTTCTTGGCCATACGCCCCCGATTTGTTTTTGTTCGAAGAAGAGTTTCTTCTCCGAGCTCATAATTTTGCTTTGTTGTGGATGTAGAACTAAATCCATCAAGTTGTTCATACGCCCAGAAGACGGTATGACAATGCAAATTCCACCATTCATTTTTCTTTGACCAGGTAAATTCAAGAAAATGCTTGCCGCCAAGTGCGCCAAGACGAGCCATCAACCAGTTGAGACCTCTCATGGAATGGTTTCCGGAAACGCCCGGGAAGTAGATTCTTTGAGTAAAATAATCATACTGCTGTTGCAGAGTCCCATACCGAATTGGATGGTCCTTTCCAGGTAGCGTTACCGTTAGAACGCCGACGGTGTAATCACCTTCGTTCAGGAAATCCATCACTTCGATCCTACTCCTCAGGTCTGCGGCTTTTTGGATGCTTCTTCTTCGAGAACAACTCGGACACATCCGAGATGCAGAGCATAATGTTCTCCAAGCATCCTCCGGAGCGCCCTTGTGGACGCCAGTACAAACTGCCTCCCCCAAGATTCGCTCCATATTCACTCCTCCTCACAGCCCAAACATGGGCCGTGATGGCAATCGCACTCTCCTCCCCACAGTTCCCGGGGGCACTTAATCCGGTCGCAGACCGGGCAATAGCACTCGTTCATGGCCTCACAAAACCCACTAAAGCCTATAGTGTTATTTTTGC
>DTVI01000396.1 GCA_012963655.1 Sulfurimonas sp. | reverse complement strand
TAAAGATATTTTGCGAGCATTAGATGATATTGGATTTATTACAATAAATCATATAATTTGGAAATATCAATTTGGTGTAGTTACTAAAAAGAAATTTGTTACTTCTCATTATCATTGTCTTTACGTTTGTAAAGATGATAAGAAACGAAAATTTTTCCCATTTACCAGATTTAAAAAAGAAGATAAGACAAAGGAAGGACGTAGTCTTCATTATCGAGATAAAGAAGATGTGTGGGATATCAAAAGAGAATATTGGACTGGTGATGAAAAAACACCAACTAAACTTCCTTCTGAATTAATTAAAAAATTATTAGAATACTCTAGTGAGAAAAAAGACATTGTATTTGATCCATTTCTTGGATCAGGTCAGGTGGCAGTAGTGAGTAAATCCCTTAAGCGACGATTTATTGGATTTGAAATTGTTCCTGAATATTACAAATTTGCTAAAAAACGACTTGACAAGAACTTGTATCGAATTAAAGCATCAAAATAATTTATTTTTCTTTTTCTGACACATCTGTTTTTTTCTGCCCAATTTTTGCAGCAATTATTTCTCGTAATTCATCGTCTGTTTTTTCTTCAACTTTGATACCAATTGATTTTGCCATAGTTTCTAATTTTTCTCTTTCAGTTCCAACTGGTCCTGATACTGTTGGAGTTTGCTCTTCTCCTATCTTCATTTGTTCTTGAATTTCATTTTTTGCTTTATTGTATTCATTAACTGCTTTACCTAGTTTTTTTGCTGCACCTGGAAGTTTACCTGTTCCTAAAATCAAAATTAATGCAACAAAAACTATTATCAACCATTCGCTTCCTGCAATATTTAATGAATAATCAAGCATATTCTTCTAAACACTATTTTGAAATTAAACGTAATGTTTAGGATTTATGCCTAAAGATTCAATTCAACTTTGAATTCTTTGCGGTTCTAATTTCTTTCTATATGAAATAGCTAAAAGTGTAACGCCAATTCCCATTACACAAAAAACCATATACGGTGTTTCATCTCCAAACGCTTCTGTAATTGGACCACCAATTGTAGGTCCTAATGCCCAACCTATTCCAAAAACTGTTTCATAAGCCCCAATTATTTTCCCAGTGATCTGTTTTTTTGTTTTACTCAAAATTATTTCTAAAGTTAGTGGG
>DTVI01000395.1 GCA_012963655.1 Sulfurimonas sp. | reverse complement strand
AAAAACTCTATGGTCTTGATCCACCTGATCTACATGTTCATTTTCAATAATTGTCAAAGGCTTTCCCTCGATCCATTCATAGAGAGCCATATTCAGATCCACATCGAAAGCGACTACCTTCGGGGTTAGATAGAAATCTTCCAGAAATCGAAATGACTGAACCTCGGTCTGGAGTCTGTTTCTGGAATCGATCAGAAGGTCCGGATAGTTTTTCAGGGCATATATCTGCTTGGATTGCGTAACAACCCTGTAAATTCTGCTGTTTCCCCTTCCTTCAAGTTTCCTTACCTCTGAAACGTTTTCGTCAAGTATGGACTGGGCTAACTCTTTACACTCTTCGTTCGTAATCGGTCCCAAAACCTCGTTTGTGATGTCATTCCAGTTTTCACATAAAATAGAATAATTGCTTCCTTCATAAGTTTTCCCGAAGAGAATTTTATTGATGTCTGGAAAGTCATCTTCCATAAAAACTTCTTCAAGATCATCCACAAACACGTCTAGATCCAGACTGGATATCCTTTTTACTTTTTCCTTGCATGTCTTTTCGAAAAATACATGATCTTTGGAAAGTCCAAACCGTTCCTTTTTAAAGAACCCATTTGATTTCATCCAGTCTAAAGCTGCTATTCGTAAAGAAGTCTTTGTTGGGTCGTAGTGTCCAAATTCGGTCTTGTGACTAACTATGAATACGGTATTTCCACGATTTTTACAACGCATCAAAAATTGGGATACTCCTGGAAACATCGTGGCTTGTGACATACAGATTCCATAAACCCGGCCTTGAAGTTTTTGCCACAGTAATTCACCTCCCTGCAAGGATCGCAAATTATCCCGCAACTGTTTTTTTGTTCCTTCCCAATCTTTTTGCACGAGTCTTTCCTGTTTTGCTTCAGAGGCAAATACATGATCGTAACGAGCGAGGGTGTTGTCAAAATCCAGGCCGATCCGCATAACACTTTAAATTGAGGGACTGCATCTGTTTAATGTCAATAAATCCTTCATGTTCAAGGAAGGAAGGCAGAAGATTGTTGTCGAAAGTATCCTTAAGATCTGCAACCCGCATCACGAATCGAATAACTAGATTTAAACCACAAGACCTCCCAGATTTTTTTGTAAGAAGCATTATACGAGTCTGTTATCATCGGTTTTTTT
>DTVI01000394.1 GCA_012963655.1 Sulfurimonas sp. | reverse complement strand
AAAAAGACAGAAAAAAAGTGAGATGTTATCCTGGGAACTTCAAAAACTTCGGCGCCTAAGTCTCTTATGGCGTTTGATAATTTAGGGGAACCTGGTTTTGATCGAAGAAGGAGTATTCTTTTTTGTGAGAGAGACTTTAAAAATGGCCCCTTTTCTTTTAAAGTGGGATAGTTTTTAAGAACTTTTCCTACCATAAAAAGGGCCGGAGCATCTCCGGCATTTTCCCTTACTTTATGAGGAAGGGTTTTCAAATCTCCATAAATCACTTTTTGTTCTATGGTGGTTGCCCCTTCAATAAAGATGGCCGGTGTTTTTGGATCTTTTCCTAAATCGATAATTCTTTGGCAATGTTGAGGAAGATTTTTTTTACCCATATAAAAAATAAGAGTTCCTTCAAAATGTGAATAAATATGTCCTTTGGCGCCAAAAAGCTTATGTCCATTTAAAAAGAGAACTTCGGATGAGGATCCCTTTTCAGTTAAAGGTATCGCACAGGAAGAAGCTGCTCCTAGAGCAGAGGTTATTCCAGGAATAATTTCAAAAGAGATATTGGCCTTTATGAGTTCATGGCATTCTTCAGAGGCCTTGCCAAAAATCATAGGGTCTCCAGACTTTAAACGGGCCACCGTTTTTCCCTCTTTTGCTTTTTTGATGACGGATGGGTGGAGATCTGGGCGAATTTTTTTTTGATAACCTCTTCTCCCAACATGAATCAATTGGGCCTTGGGGTTAACACTCATTAAAAGAGCAACGATCGCACAGTCATGAGTCAAAACATCAACCGAATTATCTTCAGGAAGGGCAATGGCCATTTTAAATTTACGGGGCAGATAGCTTTTTCCATAAAGAGGTTCAAATTCGGAGCGAGTTACCTCCTCTCCATCATGCCAAATTTCATGATAAGCATTGGTTTTAGGATAAAAATGATGGGAAAGAGTTAAGGCGTCCTCAATGATTTTTTCATATCGAGAATCCTTTAAAGGTGCTGGCGGCGCCATAACATTCCGAACAACATCGCCACAGGCACCCATGGTCGATAAAAGAACATTATTAATCTTTTGAATATGGTCTTTTAAGTTTCCCTTAGCGATTCCATGGAATTGAATTGATTCTCTAGTGGTCGCCCTTATGCTTCCATTACCGTAATGATCA
>DTVI01000393.1 GCA_012963655.1 Sulfurimonas sp. | reverse complement strand
GAGAAATATAGACCTCACCTAAGGGAACCTGTGTTTTTGTTATTTTCAGGTTGGGGTGAGGGGTGTATGCGCGCCTCCCATAATCAACTTTGCTTTCGATAACAATTTTAGGACAATCCAGTTCAGATGCGTCCTTTAGGGTTTTAAATGGATCTTCAATAGAGTTCAAGGCAACAACCAGAAGGTTGTCAATGCCACACAGAAATTTCTCCAGAGACTGAGAATGTGTTGGTCCATAGCCGCGTTTCCCACCCATGGGCATTCTTATTGTTATTGGGCAAGAAACATTTTTCCCATACATATGGTGATATTTCGAAATACCATTAACTATCTGATCGAAGGCAAGGGTTACAAAGTCCCCAAACATTATTTCAGCAAAGGCCTGACCTCCAAGCAAAGCGTGACCAGAAGCCAACCCTACGAGGCCAGCTTCGCTAATTGGGGTGGATATAATGCTGTTGGGATACTTATCTGAAATGCCTTTGGTAGCTTTAAATGCACCTCCATAGGGATCTGCTATGTCCTGCCCTAAAATAACAGCCCCATTTTCTGCTGCGCTAATTAAAAACAGGTTGATTCTGTCAATGACCCGGCCATCAAAACTGGTTAGAGGAAAGTGCCGGGAGGAGGTTTCTCTAGGGAGTTGGTCTCCTTGGTATTTATTAAAGCTCCAATTTTTCCCTTTAAAAGCAATGTTGAAATATTCGTCAACCTCTTTTTCGATATCCTTGAACGTTGAACTCAGGTTATGATTGTTCCGAAGAATATTTAAGACATCATTTTCCCTGAAAAATTCAATCTCAGATAGTTCTCGATCATCGTCGCCTTTGGAGTGAGCATTCAATCTGTAGGTGTGAACGATTAAGCCTACGGGTTTTCTTTCATTTCTTGCGTGCCCAATTGCTTGTTCAGCCAGAGTGACCAATTCCTCGAAATTCCAAGTGTTTCCAACAAAAACCTTGATTCCAAAAGCATCAAAACGCTTGTCGATGCGACCCGCGGTATTGATATGTTGCTCGGTAGACTGAGAATAAAAATTGTTTTCACATACAAAAACTTGTGGGACTTGCAATAGCGAGGCTAAATTCAGTGCTTCGTAAGTTACCCCCTCCCCAAAGGTTCCTTCCCCCATGAAAGATACAACAATATTCCCAGT
>DTVI01000392.1:697-1157 GCA_012963655.1 Sulfurimonas sp. | reverse complement strand
CAGAATACGAGGCAGAACAGCACGATATAACACAGCGTACCAAATTGAATAATAAAGCGCGTATTGCTTGCCTCAACAATCTGACTGGTTAGCCATGGACTAACTGCGGTACCCAAACTGGCACTCAACAGCAAGCCCGATATCAGTCTTGCCGAGGGAAGTTTTAACATTTGGGTTGCCAGAGAAAGGACAAGTTTCAATAAGCCCAGGTTTGCAAAACCCCACAATAAGGCAAGTATTACCAGACCGTCTATTTCCGGGTAAACCCACATGAATATCGAGCCCGTGGCGGTTGTGATTCCCGCGATGATAACCAGACGCTGCACACCAATCTTGAGTACCCACCAGGCAACAAATAGTTGTGCAGCAAACATGCCGCTCCAGAACTGGCCAACCAGGCTTCCAGCTTGATCACGCGGCGCGTTCAGATATTGTTCAGCGTAAGTAGGTAACCACCACA
>DTVI01000392.1:0-658 GCA_012963655.1 Sulfurimonas sp. | reverse complement strand
CGCGAAGATGCATAACCATACCTTCAAAGGCCAGGTCTCGGTATTGATGCTATCCCCTGGCTCGTTTTTGGAATTGGGCAATTGGGAAAAGAACAACAATAACAGCATTATGAGCGCCACCAGTGCTACAAACTGGTAACTGCCTGACCAGTGAAAATTACGCGAAACCAGATATATTGCAATCCATGAGCAAACAATACCGGCAAGGCTGAACCAGCCATCGGTGATTACCAGCATTGACGCCCGCTGGTTGTCATCATAGGTTCTGGAGATAATGAATGCAGCGCCGGCAAGACCTGTTCCCGCACATAAACCGACCAGCCCGAGAATGGGCCAGATAAGAGCGATTTGTTCTTGAGGGAACAGGGCAATAAGGCTTGCGCTTATAGCGCAATAGAGAATGATCATCAGATTTTTTAACTGCACCCAGTTGAACACAAATAGTGCGCTAATAGCGCCGGCAAGAATGCCGAAGGTCAGCCAGCTGAATCCTGCTGTTACCTCAGTAATGGGTAGATTAAAGGCCTCGGACATTGGACCTGAAATGATGCCGATGGGGGCCAACATGCCGGACATTGCGAAGTAGGCCAGAAAACTCACAAAGGTGATGCGAAATTTGTTATTCAATAGATTAATCTTTGGCTTTATAACCTGGTTG
>DTVI01000391.1 GCA_012963655.1 Sulfurimonas sp. | reverse complement strand
GCAAAGTCGTGCGTGTACTGCCGGGTATGGCGGCAGCTTTTATCGACGTGGGCCTTGAACGCAGCGGTTTTCTTTATGTTAAAGACGCCTGTCTCGACTCCGATATGCATCGTTTACAAAGTGACCGTAACAGAAACACTGGGACTCTCGATCTGCAACCCACCAACGCCGAGGTCCGAGATGGAACACAAGATGAGTCTTCACATCCTCTGATTGGTGATATTCTCACGGCTGGCCAACATATCATAGTTCAAGTTCAAAAGGACCCCCTGGGCACCAAGGGCGCTAGACTCACACGTCATGTTGCCTTACCTGGACGCTATGTCGTCCTCGCACCCTTTTCGGGTCAAGTGGGAGTGTCTCAAAGAATTCAAGATCAAGATGAGCGGGAACGTTTAAGGGCTATCATTGGGGATCTCGCCGTCGAGACCGGGTACGGGCTCATTGCAAGAACCGCAGGGGAGGGCATTGAAGCTGAGGTCATAGCGCAAGAGGCACATGCTCTCACGCGCTTATGGGAATCCATCGAAAGCGAGAGCCAAGACACGACAAAACCCAAAGGACTCTTCGTTGACGTCGACCTTTCTCTGAGGGTCATGCGCGATCTTATGACCTCGGATGTGGAAAGCATAGCCATCGATTCTTTCACCCACGGGATGCAACTGCAAAATGCACTCAAAGGCTTTGCAACCCGCGACGACGTTCATGTCGAGATCTATGATTCTGCACAACCGATCTTCACACACTTCGGTGTGGAAACGGCCATCGAACGGGCCCTCCAAAAAAAAGTGTGGCTTAAAAGCGGAGGATATATCGTTATCGAAGAAACAGAGGCACTGGCCGTGATCGACGTCAATACGGGGCGGTATGTCGGTTCGAAAAGCTTAGAAGACACCATCACAGAAATCAACATGGAGGCCTCTGTTGAAATTGCCTACCAACTACGACTTCGAAATCTCGGTGGCATTATCATCATTGACTTTATTGATATGCATGACGCGAATAACAGGCAACGGCTATTAGACATTTTTGAACAAGAACTGGCCAAAGATCGAACCCAAAGCAGGGTGACCCTGATGAGCGAACTGGGCCTCGTCGAAATGACTCGCAAACGTGTTCGCGAGAGCCTCGGCGAGCAGATCACCCAAGATTGCCCCTAC
>DTVI01000390.1 GCA_012963655.1 Sulfurimonas sp. | reverse complement strand
CCGCTAGAACAACCATAAGACCCACAATATCCAGCATACTCACAAGCTTCTCTGTCTCCTACGCTTATTGGCAGTACTGCTCTAGGTGTAGGTATTGAGTAAAAACCTTGTTCTTTACAAGCCTTATCAAACCAAGAAGATATAACATGCTCATGTGTAGGGTAATAGGGAAAATCTGATGTCGAGCGTGGTTCTTGCGAAGGATGATTAACAACCTTTCCTGAAATACCAACTTCTATCTCAGCCTTAGTATAATAAGGCTCTAGTTCATCATACGAGATAGGCCAATCAACAACATTCGCACCCTCTATATCACCATAAACAGTTTTTAATTTAAAATCTTTAGGTTTCATTCTATGAAAATAACCACTCATAAAGTTTGAAGACCCACCCACAATATTTCCATTCCAAAAATCCCAGCCAGAATCTGAGGTCTTCGTTCCTATCCACTTACCATCTTCTTTATCTTCAATAACATGTTGTTCTTCATCTAGTCTTGGTGTAAAAGTTGAACGTCTACATACGCCCACTTCATCTTTAAAAAAGTCCTCTTTATTATAAAAGCCACCTTTTTCTAAGATAAGAACCTTAAACCCCGCCTTACTTAGTTCTAGAGCAATAGGACCTGCACCTGCCCCACTTCCAACTATACATACATCATACTTCATAGTTTATCTCTTCTTTTGTTTGTGGCTGAGGAAATCCAGGCTTATGTTCTAACCATTTCCAGCCAATCTCATTATGGTTTGAACCATATATTGGCGAAGACAGAAGTGCTTCAAATATATATCCAAGACAGGTGTATACAAAGGTTCTTGCCCATCTGTCTTGTGTTACTTCTTTTAAGAGGGCTTCTTTTTCATCATAATTTAGGTTTAAAAAGCTTTTGTTATAAGTTTCAAAGGCACTTTCTTCTAACCAATAAGCACCTTTTAAAAAATAGTCTTTATCTTCTTTTATAATACGCTTGTCTTGAAGAACGAAGGCTAGATAAGAGGCAATATGAAGGTCTTTTGCTCCAACTCCTATATCTGAGCTAGGGAAAATATGATAAGCAGTATGAAGTAAGACTTGAATCTCATTTGCATAAAAGGCTAGTTCTTCCGTATTCTTATTAATCAAATAAAAGCTTCCTGCTGCAACAATGAAAGAAGATCCTA
>DTVI01000389.1 GCA_012963655.1 Sulfurimonas sp. | reverse complement strand
ATATGCAGATAATACCGTCTATAACGCTATCTACAGTGCAAAAAAACCTGTTTGGGAAAAATTGTGGGCTGAATGCCCGCGGATGTTAATTCAGGCATCGGGAACAAATGTGGGGCTTCCCGCACAGCAAATGGGTAATTCAGAAGTAGGACATATGAATATCGGCTCTGGTCGCGTTGTCGACCAGGAGTTTTCAAGAATTACACGTGCCATTGAGGACGGTTCCTTTTTCAGAAATAAAACACTCAATAACGCCTTCAATCGCGCAACACAAAGTGACAAAGCTGTACACATCCTAGGATTACACTCACCTGGTGGTGTACATGGTCATCAGGATCATATTTTCAAATTACTGGAACTAGCAGCACAACATGACGTTGAAAAGATTTATCTACATGCCTTTCTGGATGGTCGCGATACACCCCCCCAAAGTGCGGAAGAAAATATCCATCTTGCCCAGTTAAAAATTAAGGCATTGGGTCGGGGAAAATTTGCCAGTATCGTTGGTAGATTCTATGCCATGGACAGGAACAAACGTTGGGAAAGGACCAAACAAGCCTATGATCTGATTAGCCAAGGGAAGGCTGATTATCGATCAGATGATCCATTTATCGCTGTAGATATGGCTTATGCTAGAGGTGAAACTGACGAGTTTGTCAGTGCTACCGCTATCACTAGAAACGGGGAACCGCCAGTACAGGTAGAAGATGGAGATGTGATTGTTTTTGCAAATTATCGTGCAGACAGGGCCAGACAACTGGCCCGTGCTTTTACCAAAGAAGATTTCCAAAGCTTTTCAAGAGAAAGGGTTCCTAGGCTAGGTGCCTTTATCAGTTTGACAGAGTACAAGGCAAACTATGAGTTTCCTGTCGCCTTTTCCTCTGGACATCTGGACAATGTCTTCGGTAGATACATTTCTGAACGTGGCCTGAAACAGTTACGAATTGCAGAAACAGAGAAATATGCACATGTGACCTTTTTCTTTAATGGTGGTGAGGAACAGGCATTTGATGGTGAAGATCGGATTTTGGTCCCCTCACCTCATGTTCGTACCTACAATATGCAACCGGAAATGAGCGCCTTTGAAATAACAGAAAAGCTCATAAAGGCCGTTCACAGTGACAAATATGATGCCATTATTTGTAATTATGCCAACGCTGATA
>DTVI01000388.1:367-1165 GCA_012963655.1 Sulfurimonas sp. | reverse complement strand
GATCCTGGAAAGTGCTGACATTATGGTAAATCCCACCTGTGCTCGGGTTCCCGTCTTTTGGGGTCACTCCGAGTCAATACATTTGGAAACTCGTAGGAAGATTACAGCTCCCGAAGCCCAGAAATTGTTAAATTCAGCGCCAGGGATTGTTGTATTAGATGGTGAGAGCCCTGGTGCTTACCCAACTGCGGTCACAGAAGCAGCGCATCGGGATGCGGTGTTCGTTGGGCGGATCCGGGAGGATTTATCACACCCGAGGGGCCTTAACCTATGGGTGGTATCGGATAATTTGCGCAAGGGCGCGGCATTGAATAGCGTGCAAATTGCCGAGATTTTGGTAAATCAATTTATGTAATGTATTTTTTATTTTTAAATTAAAGCTGTGATAGATAGTAGTTCTTCCGTGATACTAAGGACTCTCTGGGGTGCAATAGGATCATTTTTAGTACCCCTAGGAGCATGGGCGTTGGGGTTGGGGAGCATCGAGCTCAAGTCCGCCTTCAATCAACCTTTAGAGGCGGACATTCTCCTAGTTTCGACTACGCCAGAAGAAGTAGATGAGCTGCGAGCGACGCTTGTCGCAGCTGCTTGGACCGAGACGGGTTATTTCAGCGGTCTTCAGTTCGAAGTAACCCAAGATAATATGGGCCAAGATGTCATTCGCGTGACCTCTCAGGACCCCATAACCGAACCGCTTGTAGCTATGCTCGTGGAGGCTAATTGGTCACAGGGCCGGTTACTTCGCGAGTACACACTTCTCTTTGATCCATCGGTTTTGTCATTGATACCGCGGTCGGC
>DTVI01000388.1:0-324 GCA_012963655.1 Sulfurimonas sp. | reverse complement strand
ATGCCCGGATCAGCCGTAGTTGAGAGTTCTGAGACCTATTATGGCCCGGTGCAACTTGGCGAGACCCTGTGGAGCGTAGCGGGGCGTTTTCGTCCCAGTGGCATCACCATGAATCAGATGGTGGTCGCGATATATCAGGTCAACTCGCAAGCATTCGACGGTAACATGAATGTGCTACTGCAGGATGTTTTATTGCGAATTCCTGAGGTTACTGAAGTGCTTCGGCGAACGGCGAGTGAGGCCACCCAAGAGGCGGTCCGGCAGACTGAGGAATGGAAGGGTGATCCCTCAGCGCAACAAGCACAGCTACGTCTCGTTCCGGTT
>DTVI01000387.1 GCA_012963655.1 Sulfurimonas sp. | reverse complement strand
GCCGTGATTTGGATAAGTATTTATGAATTCCCTGAATTTCGGTCGGGCCGCCACATAGTCTTCATTGAGAAAAAGTTTCTTGGCTTCATCTCCTGCTGTCTTCCGGCCACCGTAAAAGGCACTAAACGTGAAGAAAACACCAAGATTGGGCAGGCGCATGCCGGTGATGGGTGTGATTTCCAAGTCATCATGGATTGTTTTCACCCTGTGATAGATGTGTCTTACTTCAAGACCCCAGGCGTAGCGAGCCTCCGTAGGAGATTCTGTGATCATTTTCAACCCCACAGAGTATGCCGATGATGTTCCCGTCCCGTAAGGTGAACTGTTCATCCGTTCATCTTTATAAAAGCGAGTATAATTGACACCATAGGAATACTTGAGATGAATAAACCATTTCGGATGCCAACGCATGATATAAGATGAGCCAATATTTAGCTCAAGAACCGATGGGGAGAACTGTCGTTCAACACCCCAAGACTCTGGAACATCGGGCGGCCCAGTTATGATGAGATCATCCCTGATCTCCATACGCGGAAAAGGGAATACGGAGGAATATCTGATGCCAAGTCCCGCTAGAATATCAGTATAACTCTTTCCAAAAAGTGCGTAGGAGAGATTGGTTTGCCCTCCTTCTATTTCAAGAAATGACCCCATCCTTCCGGAAAAATTAATTTCTGTCAATTTATCATCAGTGTCTTCAGCATAACTGATCGATGTTGGATGGATCTTAAAAGGGTTCAGTCCTTTCCAACCGTAGAATCCGACACCAAAACGACCTTCGGCTGGAATAGTAGCTATAGGTTCTCTGAATTCCATGGGCCTGAAAACAGCCTCCACGACCTTTTTTTCACCTCGCAAAAGAGCATGGAGGATCTCTTGAGCTTCCGGAGGCAGTTTTAGCTTAAACCGCTTGCGGCGCGGTTTGATGGACGGTGCTTCCAAACTCTCTTCCTCTACAGCTGGTTCTTCCTCAGGTACTTCTTCCTCTTGAGGATAGAGGGGCATCACTGTCCCCAGGCAGAGGATAACAGAGATCCATAATGCTTTATTGATACCTCGGATTATCATAAGCCTGTGAAAATAACCGCATCATCTGACCAATTCAAAGAGTTTCCTCCCGATCAGACTTTTCACCTCTCGGAAACAAAGAGGATTTGTAACTTCTT
>DTVI01000386.1 GCA_012963655.1 Sulfurimonas sp. | reverse complement strand
ATGAAGAGAGTGGGGAGATTGATTATGGCGTGGTCAGCGACCTCGCACACGAGCATCAGCCCAAGGTAATTGTTGCTGGGTTCTCTGCCTACTCGCGTGTTGTGGACTGGCAGCGTTTTCGTGAAATTGCTGATGATGTCGGAGCATATTTGATGGTAGATATGGCTCACGTAGCCGGTTTAATAGCTGCGGATCTTTATCCTAACCCGGTATCGATTGCTGATGTTACGACGACAACAACCCACAAGACACTGCGTGGACCACGGGGCGGGATGATTCTTGCTCGAGAGAACCCTGAACTTACTAAACGTCTCAATTCACTGGTATTTCCGGGTACCCAGGGTGGTCCACTGATGCACGTGATTGCAGCGAAGGCGGTCGCTCTGGCGGAGGCGCTGGAACCGGGGTTCAAGGATTATCAGGAGCAAGTTCTCAAAAATGCACATTGCATGGCAGAGACGCTTATAGACCGTGGCTATAAAATAGTGTCTGGTGGAACAGATAATCATCTCGTGCTGGTAGATCTGATCAAGCAGGACATCACCGGTCAAGCAGCAGAGGATACCCTCGGTCGTGCGAACATTACCGTTAATAAGAATGCTGTGCCGAACGACCCACGGCCTCCTCGTGTCACAAGCGGTCTTAGAATTGGTACGCCTGCTATCACGACACGTGGGTTTCAGAAAGCGGAGACAGCTCAACTTACGAACTGGATAGCCGATGTGCTCGATGTGCTACGCGACAAGGGTGAGACAGACGCTGTCGTGGCACGGATCCGTGGCGATGTTCTGAAATTGTGTGAGCGTTTTCCGGTATACGCGTAGGGCTAGGGCTAGTTAAACGGGGCGCCTCGTGCACTGTCCATTCTGTAATCACGAAGAAACCAAAGTTATCGATTCTCGTTTAGCGGGCGAGGGTTGGCAGATACGTCGTAGGCGCGAGTGCCTAATTTGTAGTGAACGTTACACGACGTTCGAAACAGCCGAGTTGGCTATGCCTCATGTTATTAAGCGCGACGACCGGCGTGAACCTTTTGACGAGGCTAAGCTACGTAACGGCATCGAAAAGGCATTGGAAAAGCGCCCTGTTAAGAGCAAGGATGTAGAAGAGAGTATTGAGCGGATCACGCATAGCCTACAGACGATGGGCGAGCGAGAAGTTACAGGCC
>DTVI01000385.1:4337-4829 GCA_012963655.1 Sulfurimonas sp. | reverse complement strand
TTTCCTATAATAAGTTTGTCTACATCAGTTTTATTGCTAATAAGGTATCTAGCACACTCATCAAAGCTATGTCCATGATAATAGCCTGAATAATAGCTATGCTCACCAACTATAATGTTTCGATTTTTGACTTGTTGATTTAAAGGGATGCCTAAAAAAGGGCTTTTAAAATAATTTTCCATGTGGCAGTGTACACTTTATATTGCTAATATTATATTTTGTATTCGTGAAATTGAGTATAAAAAAGAAAAGTAATATAAGATGTCATCTGATTGTTCTTTTCTGTTATTTGAATTGTATTAAGTTTTATATATAAATAATAAACCTGATGAATAAAAATTCATTTGTTACAGTTAGAAACAAGTATAATAAATTATTATAAAAAGATATAATTTCTTATGTCATATAGTTAAGTGCTAGTTAAGATAACTAAGTAGATAGTGCCACACCTATTGTAAAGCAGGAGCACTTAGTCTTGTAGCTATCTTATAT
>DTVI01000385.1:3078-4327 GCA_012963655.1 Sulfurimonas sp. | reverse complement strand
AGTTCACTCGAATTTTAGAGATCGTCAGGTTACTTACAATGATGAGGATACCTTTTTTATGGATAATCAAAGATTAAAACGTATTATAAGTAACGTGTGCGGTGCTTTTAGGCTTTGTAATGACACCACAAGCTCATGCTGGTTGGTTTTCAGATAGATGGTCTGATATTAAGGAAAAAGTCAAAGATGTCCGAGAGGATATAGTAGATAGTGTTAAAGATGTTGTTGGAGGCGCTTTAGAAAAGTCCGTTGTATATCTATTAAAGAAAGGTAAAGGTAAATGTGCGGATTATTTAATCGGCTTGATGTTAAAGTTAAATTTATGTGATGGAAGTCTTGCTGTTAATATTATGGGTAAGATTATGCAAGACCCGAATATTATTACGGATGATATTTTGTTGAAAATGATGAAAAATAAAAGTATGATAAGCCTTATGGGTAAGCTTATTGCTGAAAAAGACACTCAAGCAAGATCGACAGGTTTTTTTAACTTATCAATGCAAAGAATGTTGCCTATCATGATGGACCCAAATTTTGATATAAATATCATTTACGAAATTCGAACAGAAGCATTTGTGATATTTTCTAATTTAGGTGCTATGGCAGATAATGATGATGCTCTTGAAAAACCATGGGAAGTTATGCTTAGATATTCAATGAGCAATCCTCAAACAGCAGGTGCCATGTTTGGAATGTTAGGACAATTAACACCACAATACCAACAAGCAATGATGAATTTTATGTTTTTAGGGATAGATGGAAGTGGTAAAGAACACTTTGCACAATCCATTAACTTTAATCAAGCTATGATTGAAGGTTTTGCAACAATGATGGAATCAAATCCTGAAGTAGCAGGACAGCTACTACAAGGCTTGATGCCAATGTTACTTACCTTTGATGATCAAGGTAATATGACAGGTATGACACCTTATGGCTTTAGATTCATGACGGTACTTGGTACGAAGATGATGACCTGTGGAAATGAATCTGCAACCGCACTTGGTATGGCTTGTGGTCAAATGATGCCAGGTGTTATTCCGCCAGCATTTAATGAACTAGCTGCTTGTGGTAGAGTTGAAGATGCTGAAAATATTCGTGTTTTAAATGCAGGTGAAGCTACGTTTATTGATAGTGATGGAGATGGTATCCCTGACTTTATGGATGCAGCCCCATATTATAACGCTAATGCAAGTGATATTGATGGTGATGGTATCTCTGATGCAAATGATACTGATATGGATGGTGATGG
>DTVI01000385.1:1682-2978 GCA_012963655.1 Sulfurimonas sp. | reverse complement strand
ATATTGATGGTGATGGTATCTCTGATGCAAATGATACTGATATGGATGGTGATGGTATCTTAAATGATGAGGATCCTGATAGTGATGGTGATAACATTTTAAATCATGATGATGTTGATGTTGATGGTATCCTTAATATAGCAGATGCAGATGCAGATGATGATGGTATTGACGGAACGGATGATGATCAAAATGATATCGATTTAGATGGTATTAATGATGAATCAGATGCAGATGATGATGGTATGAAGGTACGGATGATGATCAAATAGATACAGATGGTGATGGTATCAACGATGGCGCTGATAGTGAAGACAATTCAGACAAAAATATCAGCATGGATATATTAACTTCTGATGACTCAGGTTCACTTCTTAATGTAGCTGGTGAAGTAGTAACTAAGAAGAACTTTGACACAACAGCTCAAACATACTTATCTATTTTATTAGGTAAAAAGAAAAGTATTGTTATAGAAGTACCACTTGACCTTATGTATACAGATGAAGCAGGTAATAAATTTATTCAATCTATTCCATTAGATGCTAAGGGTAGTCTCTTCATAATGACTATGACAGCTGATGGTCTTGGGCGAGTATTTATGGGTAAAGAAGGTCAAGGCTTTGAAATGACTGGAAACCTTTCTGGTATGGACGAGGATGAAGAAATAGTCTTCATAACTACTGAAATAGATGGAGATATGGCAGCTAAAACAACAATTAGACCAGCCAACAAAAATATAACATTTAGTAACAATTAAAAAATAAGGATTTAACATGAAAAATATAATTAAAATGATGCTTGTCGCAGCTATAACAACAATGTTTATGGCATGTGGTGGAGGTAGCAGTAGTGAAAGTGTAAATAGTATATCTACTACTACTCCTATGGTTATAGGCGAACCTGTAGCCCTTTATGCTGGGTACTCTATTGTTGATTCAAGCCTAGATGCAGTTGTTGATATTATTGTTGCAGGTACGCTAAGAACTGCAACACTAACAGCAGGAAGTGCCTCAATCAAACGACCTTAAGTTATTCTCTTAAGTAAACAAGGTGAGATTAATCATCTTGTTACTTAACTATTTCTCCCTAAATCTATCATTTAATTCCTAACTAACATAAAAGACATTACCCAATACTTTATAGATACTAATAACTTGTAAAAAATTACGATTGTACCTATAATAATCCTTAGTATAAAGAGAAGGGTAAGCTTGTTTTTATAGATGAGTCATATTCTAGTTAGTGAATAAAAAATAGATTTCCTTTTTAAAAGGAACAAAAGTATAGTGGGGTGCA
>DTVI01000385.1:0-1672 GCA_012963655.1 Sulfurimonas sp. | reverse complement strand
TCTTCTGCTTACCTTCAATAGCCTTATTCATTTTTTTACCTAGGAACCCATTCCTTTTAAGAAGGAAATAAATTTAGTACGAATCAAGCTTAATCCCCCTAGAACCCTTGATATTTTAACTATATATAGCTATAATCTCGGTTCCAATTTATGTTAGTTTCGGCTTTATGCCCCAAGGGCGGTCGGAAATGATGAGTTCTTTAAAGGAAAATACTATGGAAAAAATCAGATTAAAGCTTAGAGCTTATGATCACCGCGTTCTTGACAGATCAGTAGCTTCAATTGTTGAAGCAGTAAAGCGTACTGGTGCTGAAATCCGCGGGCCGATCCCTATCCCTACGAAGATCCGTAAATATACGGTTCTTAAGTCTGTTCACGTTAACAAAAAAGCACGTGAGCAATTTGAAATTCGTTTACACGCACGTCTTATAGACATCGTGTCTGCGACACCTGATACAGTTGATTCTTTGATGAAACTAGATCTTGCACCTGAAGTTGACGTAGAAGTACGTTCAATGGACAAGTAAGGAATTATTGATGGAATATATTGTTGAAAAAATCGGCATGAGTCGTACTGTTTCAGTTCCAGCAATCCCAGTAACTCTATTAAAATTAATAGATACTAAGGTTTGTGAAGTAACTGACGGTACTGCTATCGTTGCATACGGTTCAGGTAAAAAAATGAATAAGGCTATTGAAGGTAAGCAGAAGAAGTATTCTTTAGAAGCTAACTTTAATCGTTTTGCAACTGTTACAGTTGCTAACACTGAAGCAGGTGCTATAGACCTGACTCCAATAGCAGAAGCAAAAGTTATTAAAACTTCGATGATTACTAAAGGTCGTGGTTTTGCCGGTGTTGTAAAACGCTGGAACTTTGGTGGTGGGCCAGGTTCACACGGTCACCGTTTTCACCGTACTGGTGGATCTATCGGTAACTGTGAGTGGCCAGGTCGTGTAATGAAAGGCCGCAAGATGGCTGGACAAATGGGTAATGTTAAAATTACTGTTAAAAACGAAATAGTTTCTTATGACGCTGAAAATGGAATCCTTGCTGTTAAAGGTTCGGTTCCTGGTGCTAATGGTGGACTAGGTCGTATAAAGGTTGCTAGATAATGAGCGCTATTGTACTTAATGACAAACTTGAAGAAGCTTCTAAAATAGCTCTTCCAGAGTCTTACAAGGGTATCAACCCACACAACGTTTGGTTATATGTTAAATCTTACCAAGCTTCTATCCGTTCAAATACTGCACAAGTGAAAACTCGTGGTCAAGTATCTGGTGGTGGTAAGAAGCCTTGGGCTCAAAAAGGTCGTGGTGGTGCCCGTGCGGGTTCTACTCGTTCACCTATCTGGGTTGGTGGTGGAACGGTTTTCGGACCTTCTAACAACCGTAACTACAACCAAAAAATCAACAAAAAACAAAAGAAAGTAGCTCTTAACTGTGCACTTAACTCTCTTGCTGAGCAAGGTAAACTTTTTATTGTTGATTCTATTTCAGTTGAATCTGGAAAAACTAAAGATGCACAAGCAATCTTTAATAAACTTGGACAACGTGATGTATTGATCGTTAAAGAGCTTATTGATGACAAAACATTTTTAGCTTTCAGAAACATTGATAAAACTTACCTTATTGAAGGTAACGAATTTAACGCTTATTTAGCTTCAACTTTCCG
>DTVI01000384.1:542-1170 GCA_012963655.1 Sulfurimonas sp. | reverse complement strand
CGCCTGCAAACGGGTAAATCTTTTGAATCGCAAGTGGGGTCAGTTTCCCCGCCAGATGCCTCTTTATAATCAAGGAAGTTATGGCATTTGCTATGCCTACGTTGCGGCACAAATGGTAGATTTCTGGCGCGAGACCCACGGAGGAAGAATAGGCAAAATGAAAATGGCCCAGAGTACCCCGGCCTTTGCGGCGCTGCTCTCTCGACTGACCCTAATCGCCAATCTGAAAAAGGCAAATCAACGATTTAGCACCCTAGCTGGGGGATTCGCGACATGGGCATGTGCCAGGCCAATGTGATTCAAGAATCCCTAGACAAATTCGCCACGCAAAAAGGCATAGACTCGAATCAATTTATGATGTTATTAGACAAATTTTTCTCCGAACACCGAAAAAATCAGAGTCAAATGTGGGGCACTGGTTTTGTTTCAGAATCCCTCAGGAGTCTTTTTGGCAAACCCCGGCCCAAAGGCCCTGACTACGAAAAACTTCGCCAAGCGATGGCGCCTTTTTTAAAGGAAAACGAGTTCACTCTCTTTGCTCATCAGGTCCTCAAACCTTGCTTTGATCGTCGCAATATCTATCTCAACTCTAGAAAGATTCCGGAATATAAATTCTTTACACTCAACG
>DTVI01000384.1:0-524 GCA_012963655.1 Sulfurimonas sp. | reverse complement strand
ACCAAGAACGCATTGGGAATCTTTTGACCAAACCCAATGCCCAGCCACTGGGAATTTCCTATTGTGCCAATGTTCTCACATCATCCTTTGCGGACGAACTGCGAAGAAAGAATAACCAAGTCTCTATAGGCCCTGGATGCCACCTTCACTCATCCATGATAGTAGGCCAGCGAACTCGTCGAGATAAATGCCAATATCTGGTTCGCAACACCTGGGGGGACAAGTGCAAATATGCTTGGCCATGCCTGATGAGAGACGGTAGGGCCCATGGAATATGGATAGCTGGAAAATCCCTGTTAAGAAATATCAATCAGATCTATTACCTGCCGGAGGGCGAGGCCAAGGCCAAGCCCGTATCCAGTATCAAAAAGCTCATAAAATGAATGACCAGTTACCTCATCTGCAAAGGGCCGGAGAACAACTGTCTGCCCGGCCCCCAATCAGTCCCCATTGATGGGCAGGCCTTTTCGTCCAAAGTCTGTGCTACGTTCTGCAGATTTCTGGAAATCCAATTCATAATTTAC
>DTVI01000383.1:243-1171 GCA_012963655.1 Sulfurimonas sp. | reverse complement strand
GAAGAATAAGGTGATTGCCAAGGTGAGTGGTATATTTTTTTTGGGGTTTTTGATTTCTTCAGCAATGGCAGTCAGGGTGATAAACCCGGAATAGGAATAAAAAGCGGGCACTGCAGCGTCAAGGATTGAACCATAACCATTTGGGGCAAGGGGGAACAGCAGCGATATATCAACATAAAACAGTCCACCAACAGCAAATATGAGAAGAGAGATGACAAAAATTGAAACTAGAATCATCTGCACACGGATGCTGGTATGGATGCCTAACAGATTAATAACCAGCAATGCCAGAATCATGGACAGGGCAATGACCAAGCGATCTGCTTCTGGCAGGAAAAAGGCCATGTAGTCAGCAAAACCGTAGGCCAGAATGGGTACGCCGACAATCAGGCCCAATGCGGCTGTCCATTCTTTCAGAAAGCCTAGAAATGGGTGCAGCACGACACTGGAGAAGACGTATCCTGCCGCGCTTACCGGTAGGATACTGCCTATCTGGGCAGCAATAAGGCAGTTTGCAACAGCGGGAATACCGGCCAGCAGATAGGCGATAAAAACACCTGGTCCGGCAACGCCTGCCAGCTGCCCCGGAAGGATGAATATAGAAGCGCCGATAACGTTGCCCAGCAACAGAAATACAGCACCACTTAAGGTTATTTTTCTTTCCAGTCTGATGTCGCTCATGGCAATTTAATGCACCGGTTTAAAGGGATTGTCAGCATGGCTCTACAGGGCTTGTAATATTGTTTTAAGGGTGTCGCAAAAAGGCTCAATATCGTTTTCATCCATTGCCGTAGACAGGGTGCCGTGTAAGCCCGGCGACAGGAAATAACCCGCATTGATGAACGCCGCGTCAATGCCTTCAATCTGGCGCATCGCGCCTCGACCAGTAGCTAGGCTACCGGTGACAGGATCGACGATGTCGATGGCA
>DTVI01000383.1:0-206 GCA_012963655.1 Sulfurimonas sp. | reverse complement strand
TGTTATAGCACTTCTGAATGCCTGCCCCAGAGAATTGATACGCCGGAATTCTTCTGGCGTCATCATTTCCATGGCGGCATAACCAGCGGCCATGGTGACGGGATTAGCATTAAAAGTCCCGCCATGGGGTAATCTGGCTTTTTTATCAGTACTTTCAAAAACAGCCATGATGTCTCTGCTTCCTGCAACAGCGCCTACGGGAATGG
>DTVI01000382.1 GCA_012963655.1 Sulfurimonas sp. | reverse complement strand
ATGGGAGCTCCTTCATTCTAAACATTCCTTATGATATATCAAAAGAAGATTAGGGCCTGTATAGCTATATGTTACAATGCCACTAAAACTTGGGGCTAAGATGACAGAAAAGACATATATCAAGGGTAAAGACTCAGACTTAGAGTCAAGTATTAAAACAATGAGGCAAAAGCTTCACAATGTAGGGATTAATGTTGAGGCGTCTTCTGTCTTAAACCCTGTTCCTTATGTACATTCTTTGCATATTCATGATAGTGATTATAGGATGATGTTTACTAATGGAAAGGGTGCTTGTGCCTTGTCTTGTGAAGCCTCGGCTTTAGGAGAATATTTTGAAAGACTTTCTTGTAATTACTTTTTTGCCGATTATTACTTAGGTGAGAAATTTGCGAATGCGGATTTTGTACATTATCCTAATGAAAAATGGTTTGAGTATGAAGAAGATGATGAAATGCCAGAAGGACTTTTAGATGAGGGTCTGTGGTCGTATTATGACCCTGAAAATGAATTAGATCCTTGCGAAATCTTTGATACAAATTCGGGAGCAGGGGAAAGGGGTATTTGTGCCCTTCCTTTTCAAAGGCTAAGAGATAAAAAAGATGTTTATTTTCCCGTAAATATTATTGGAAACCTTTATGTTTCTAATGGAATGGCAGCAGGAAATACTAAAGAAGAAGCTAGGGTTCAAGCCTTATCTGAAATCTTTGAAAGATATGCAAAAAATAAAATCATAGCAGAAGGAATCTGTTTACCTCTTATTCCTCAAGAAGTCTTAAACCGTTTTCCTCATATTCAAAAATCAATAAAAACCTTAGAAGAAAAGGGATTTCATTTACGAATATGTGACGCAAGTTTAGGGGGTCTTTATCCTGTTATCTCAGTAACATTAATTAATCCTAAGGATGGATCTGTTTTAGCTTCATTTGGAGCCCACCCTTGTTTTGAAATTGCGCTAGAGAGAACTGTGACAGAGTTACTGCAAGGTAGAAGCTTGGATATGTTAAATGACTTTCACGCGCCTTCGTTTAACTTAGATGAAGTGAGTGATCCTAATAATCTTGAAGAACATTTCATAAACTCTACGGGGCTTATTGCTTATGACTTTTTCAAGCAAGACAGTGATTACTCCTTTGTAGACTGGAACTATGACTCAAATACAGCAGATGAACTAGATAACCTGACCCAGATAATTCATGATAATGATTTTGATATTTACGTAGCTGATTATAATCATTTAGGGGTATATGCTTGTCGTATTATTGTCCCTGGTATGTCTGATATTTATCCGGTGGAAGATTTACAATGGTCTAACAATAATGAAGGTGCGCTTTTTAGAGAAGCTATCTTAAATCTTAAAAATTTAGATACACAAGATTGGCAAGAACTTTTTGAATCACTTGAAGAAGGTTCTCATAATGACATGCATCCTGTGGCAGAATTTATAGGCATTGTCCCTGACGCAAACACGCCTTGGTCAAAACTTCGCATAGGTGAATTAAAATCAATGTTAGCCTTAGCAATAGGAGATACAGACCTTGCCAAAGAATGGAATACCTGGTCTTTACATACGCTAGACTTAGATGAGAAGGCTACCTTGTATCATAGATGTTTAGATGTAATGTTAGAGATTAAACTTGATAGTGATAAAGAATTTAAAGACTATGCAAAATCTTTAGTGCAGATGTATGGGGAAGATACCTTACAATTATGTGTTGATATTATTAATAAAAAAGAAAAGTTTTTTGGTCTTCATTCCCCCGGACTATCTTTAGAAGGTTTTATAAATCATAATAAGCTGTTAGAAGCATATGCTAAAGTGCATAAGGCAAAGGAATTATATTACACTTCTATCAATATGTAGGTTTAGAAAGTACCCTTATTGATAATAATCTCTAGCAAGAACTGTGCGCCTTTTTGGGTGTTGTGTACGGAAAGACTCCCATGAAGCTTTTGAGCAATTTGCATACTCATATACAGACCAATTCCCGTACCATCACCTTCATCTTTCGTAGTGATTTCGGGTTTGAAAATATCATGTATAACAGACTCAGGAATTCCCCCTGCATCATCTTCTATTTCTAGATTAACGTGATTGTCTTCTTTATAAAAATTTATGTAGATATTTCGTTCTTTGAGTTCTCTTTCGTTGAAGGCATCTTTAGCATTATTGATGATATTAAGTACGAGATGCTTAAACTCATTCTCTATACCATGAATAAGAATTTCTTTTTCACTTTGAATATGGATGTTGATATTATTTTTCATGAACTCGTCATTAACTAAGAGTAAGACAGATTGTAAAGAACGTTTTATACCAAAGCTTTTGGCTTCTTTGGTTGGTCTAAAAAAGCTTCTAAACTCACTTAGTGTTGTCACCATATGCGATATTTGTGTTTGTATATCTTCAGTCATATTATCAATATAGGCTTGGTCTACGTCACCCTCTTTAAAGTCGCCTTGAAGCATGTCAGACATTAAAGATAAGGCATTTAAAGGTTGTTTCCATTGATGAGCAGCTGCGTCCATCATCTCACCCATAGCAGCCATCTTTGCCTGTTGTTCGTACATCTTATGGCTTTTTTCGCGTATTTTTATTTCTTGATCAATACGTTCTTCAAGATCTTTGTTTAAGGCATCAAGCTCTTTTTGTGATGCTTCTAATTCTCGCTTTGAATTTACTAAGTCACTTTGGCGTTTATCGCTACGGCATAAAATCTCATCAAGTATTCTATTTACATCAGGATGGTGAGGATTAGTACGTACTTCATTAATGAGGTCTTTAGTTTCTAAGTTTGCATAAGCACCCTCAGGGTTAGTACGTCGTTTTATAGCAGGACTAGCTTTTGAGAAAGGATTTCTTATCATTATAAGTTATTATAGCAAATTTTGTGTTAATAGTTTGTTGGGGAATCTTAAGTATAAAATGAAGAAAAAATGGAAAAGAATTTTTCCATTTTAAGATTACGAGCAAAGCTCGTAATTTCTAGCACTGGTACGTAGTTTTGAACTCGTAAGCAGTTGGGCGACCTTCATCAGGCCAGATCTGACGCTCAAACATGTAGTGTTGGTAAGCTTGGATAAACTCTTCCGTAAATACAGGCTTAAGAAAGTCATGATCAGAGATAAGACCCTCAACAGCTGAACGTAAAGTATGAGGCATTTGAGGAATTTTCTTTTCACGAATTTCGTCAAGAGAAAGCTCAAATAAATCTTCATCCATTGGACCAACAGGAACAGTCTTTTGTTGGATACCATCAATACCAGCCATCATCATTACTGCGAATGCTAGGTAAGGGTTAGCTGTTGAATCTGGGAAACGCATTTCGATACGAGTTGCGCCTTCACCTGCACCCCAAGGGATACGACAAGCAGCAGAACGGTTTTGAGAAGAATAAGTAAGAATACTTGGTGCTTCGTAACCTGGAATAAGACGCTTGTATGAGTTAGTTGATGCATTTGTAAATGCTGAAACTGCGTGAGAGTGCTTGAAGATACCACCCGCGTAGTTAATAGCCATATCAGAAAGGTTACCGTAAGCACCTTCGTTATAGAAAAGGTTTTTACCGTTTTTCCAAAGTGATTGGTGAACGTGCATACCATTTCCGTTGTCACCGTAAAGTGGCTTAGGCATGAATGTTGCAGTCTTACCATTAAGGTGAGCAATCATCTTAACAACATATTTGTATTTTTGAACATTATCAGCAGCACCGATGATGTCAGAATAAACGATTCCGATTTCACCTTGACCTTGTGCAACTTCGTGGTGACCAAGAATAACTTCAAGACCAACTTGCTCAAGAACTAACATCATTTCAGCACGTAAATCTACCATTGAATCTGTAGGCTGAACTGGGAAGTAACCACCCTTTGTTCCTGGACGGTGACCTGTGTTATACATGTCTTCGTAAGTAGTGTTTGAATTCCACTCACCTTCTTCAGTATCAACGCGGTAACCTGCTTCATTAATACCATCAACAAATTTAACATCATCAAAGATAAAAAATTCATTTTCTGGACCAAAGTAAGCTGCGTCAGCGATTCCAATAGAATCAGCATGAGCGATAGCTGCCTTAGCGATTGAACGTGGACATCTTTCGTATGCTTGTTTTTTGTAGATGTCATAAACATCACAGAAAACGATAATAGTAGGATCAGCAGTAAATGGATCTAAAAATGCAGAACCTGCATCAGCTTTAAGAAGCATATCTGATTGATTAATTGGCTGCCATGCTTCTATAGATGAACCATCAAATGGGAAACCTGTAGTTAGGTTTGTTTCATTTACCGCAGACATACGGTAAGACAGATGGTGCCATGCACCCTTAATGTCAGTAAAACGAAGGTCAACGAATTGAACATCATTTTCTTCACAATATTTAAAGAATTCTTCTGTTGTGTTTACAAATTTACCCATAGGTAGATCTCCTGTAATTTTTATATTGTCAGAATTATAACGAAGTTGTTTAAAAATTAAAGCTAGCTTTTGATTAATTATTAACCAATTCCCAGCGGTGTTTCGTATGGTTCCAAAACTTGCATTATTAATGATTGAACTTGGTGGAAAAGTTATAAGTTTTACTTAAAATTTAAGGTCTTTGAGTTTCTTTATAAAATATAAGGTAATCTCCTAGACCATGTAAAATCTCTTTATCATTCTCAGGCACAGGTATGATACTCACAAAAGGTTCATTACTTAGTCTTGCAAAACGTAGTGCAATGCCTAAGTTGTTTTCTATATGCATTGATCCTGCAAATACAAGAAGTTTTTCGTTGGACTTTAATTTTGTTGATAGTTTGTAAGATTCTAGGGCCATCTTAGAGTCCCAGGCTACTTGAACTCTATACATACGTTGAATACATTCTTCTAAGGTTTCATTTTGTTTAGGAGCATGGCAGTGGGATAGGTAAGGCATGACAAGAGATTTATGAGGATTTACATTTAAGTCAAGGTTTTTATAAAAAATGTTTTCTTCTTTGTCCATGCCTAAAAGGTTTTGTTCAGATATATTTTTACGTTGAACCTTTGAAAGATTAATGCCATGAAGCTCTCCAGAACTTTTTTTGATAGCCTCATACATGGGTTTAAAAGAATCATATTTATAAAATTTCATACGTTTTTTCCATTGGATTTTGTCTAAAAAGACACTTTCATTGTCTTCATTTGAAGAAAAGGCTTGAAGAACTTTTTTATCTGAGGGGTAAAACCATTCATTAGCTAAGATGATTTTTACTCCATTCTTATAAAGGTCAGAAATGAGCTGTGCAACGCGAAGATGCAGGTCATCCTCAGTATGATGATCACCTATAAAAATCACCTTATAGGGCTCTAAGTTATGAATTAAGTCTGATGCGTTTTCACATTGGGCTGTTTTTAAAGAATAAAATTCACAATTATGCTTAATGGTATGTTGTATGGAAGTATCTTTAATCGAACAAGCACTGAAAAAAAGTATAGATAAAGAAAAAATAATGATTTTGTACATAAGCCATCCTTAGAATGAAATTCTACCCTAATACCATCTTCATAAATCCTTCATTTTAGTATGCAATCGTTTTACATACTTATAACTGATCTCCCTCATGCTATGTTGAGTACGCAAGCTCAGTTAATCAAGCAAAGAAAATGTTATCTTCACGTAATCAACGCATCTTTAGAAGTTTAGATAAAAGTCTAGTTCATTTATTTTTACTTATTTTCTTTTAGGTTTTGAACTCTCGTATTAGCTTTTGATTATTCAAACAGGGATAACAGAACATTGTCATTCTGACTTGTTCGCGCTTTCCCCCTTGTCTATTGGAGGGATGATGGGCCCTTTGAGCACTTAGATATTTGGTCTCATCAGACCTTTACCATTATCTTCTTTCATATTTTTGGTTTAATGGTGTTATACTTTTTACGTCTTAAGGAGATACAGCAACATATCCTTATAGCCTTTTTATTTTTAAGCTCATACCTTTTGGCTTATCTTAAAAAAACAGCAGGAGTTTCTTATGAAAAAATTATTATTGGTTTTATTACTTGGCTTACCTCTTTTGGCAGAAAAACTTGTCCTGGAAAAAGGTTTTGTTGCTGCGCACACAGAAATGTTGATGGACAGTACAATTGACATTTTAAACACAGATGTTCACGCAGATATCAGTATACAAGGGCATGATATCTTAAGTATAAGAGGAAAACTATGGGTTGAAATGGATCTTTTTTCTAGTGATGAGCCTGATAGAGATGATCATATGGACAAGACGGATGCGATTGAAAAGT
This sequence comes from Sulfurimonas sp., assembly GCA_012963655.1. Classification (GTDB taxonomy): domain Bacteria; phylum Campylobacterota; class Campylobacteria; order Campylobacterales; family Sulfurimonadaceae. The sequence goes on along the minus strand of DTVI01000382.1, from coordinate 11,102 downwards.
TTCCTTTAGCAAGCTACCTTATTTCTTCTATCACTAAAACACAAAAAGAAGATATATATGTGCTTCATGGAACACTTATGTATCATGGACAAGAACAAGCTTTTATGGCAGACGCTGAGATAAAAGATACCAATAATATTTTAACCATTAAGGCAAGATCAAATTTTTTAGTAAGTGATTATGGAGTTGAAATGCCCTGTATGGTATTTATGTGTGTACGTGATAGAGTCGATATTTTTGCTCAGGCTGTTTTAGTTCGAAAGACTAGCTTAGCCCAGAACTAGGGGATTTAAAAATCCACCATAAATCGTTGTCGTTTTTTAAAGTAAGCACACTGGGTATATCCCACTTCTTTAGCAAAGGCTTCTATCTCTTCTCTAAAGAGTCCTACTTGCTCAGGCTTATGAGCATCTGAAGAAAAGGTGATGGGAATATCTAACTCAAAGGCTCTTTTTAAAAGTGACTTGGAAGGATAAGGTTCTGCGCATGGCTTACGGTATCCTGCAACATTAAGCTCTAAAACCATGTCGGCTTTCTTAATGGCTTGCAAAGTGTCTTCTGCAATCTCAACTAAGTCTGTCTTGGGCATAAATTTAAAGACCTTAATTAAGTCAAGGTGTCCAACTATGTCAAAATAACCAGTCTCAGCCATATCTTTAATAAGAGAAAAATACTCTTTCCAAATGCTATCAATATCTTTATCTTCATATTTTCCTATAAACTCAGGATTGTCAAACCCCCATTTGTCAATAAAATGTGCAGAACCAATTAAATAATCAACATCAGCTTCTAAGATGCGTTTATCCATATGTCCTGGAAGATAATCTACTTCATAAGCAAATAAGACATCAATTTTTTCTTTATATTTTTCTTTAACAGTGCTAATCATGCTCTCATAGGTAGGAATTTGTTCAAAACTCATTCTATATTTTGGGTCAAAGTTCATAGGAGCATGATCTGAAACTCCGTATATATCTATGCCTGAAGCAATAGCTGCCTCAACATAAGCACTAAGTTTACCCTCAGCATGGTTACAAAGAATGGTATGATTATGAAGGTCAATTTTTAGAGTTTTAGACATGTTTTTCTCACTAAAATAATAATTTAAAAGTAATTATATATTAACTTGCCTATAATCTAGTTAGACGATTGATTTTAATGGAGATATTTATGACGCAAGAAGAACTAGATGCACTTATGGGTGGTGATATTGACTTAGAAACCTTAGACAGTGAAAGCCTAGAAGAAGAAACAGCAGAAACAGCAGAAACAGAAGAAGAAGAAGAAACTTCAAAGCTTTCAGAAAAAGAGGCTATGCTTAATTTCGAAGATTATAAAGTCTCTGCATCACATCTATGGCCCCCTCCACCACCTACAGAGGATAATAAAATGGTGCATCAACTTGATGATGTGACTAAAGAATCTGAAGAAAAAGCCTCAGAAATTTTTGACCATATAGAAAAAATTTCTGATGAACTAATGGAAGCAGAAGATACCTTAGCCAATGTAGTAGAAACTTTTGATAGTAATATAGAGTTATTTAAGATATTAAGTGAAAAATTTCCTGATGTTCAATCCTTTAAAAATCAACTTGAGAACAATTCCACTTCCAAAGAAACTATGGTAACACATATAGAATCCTTACAAGAACATGGCGATTCTATTATGAATGTTATGGATATTATGCAGTACCAAGATATTCACAGACAAAAGATAGAACGAGTTATTAATGTTATGCGTGCTCTGTCTGCGTATATGAATTCAATGTTCACTGGGGGAAAAGAGGATTCTAAACGTGTGGCATCTGCTAAACATTTACCTGGGGATAAGGATGAAGGTGATGTTGTGTCTTCAGATGATATTGAAGCCTTACTTACTTCTTTTGAGAAGTAAGTATAGAACTCATCTATATATAAAAGTAAATTGTAAATTGTAAGTAAAAAACTTAACCTCTGTGACTACCTATCTTTGCTAAGATTCTAAAAAATATTATATAAAAGAATTATTTATGCAAAAAGTCGAACTTCTTTCTCCTGCTGGAAACCTTGAAAAACTAAAAATTGCTCTGGATTTTGGGGCAGACGCAGTTTATGGTGGGGTTTCTCATTTTTCTCTTCGTATACGCTCAGGTAAAGAGTTTACTATGGAAAGTTTTAAAGAGGGAATTGATTATGCCCATGATAGAGGTAAAAAAGTTTATACTACTATCAATGGCTTTCCATTTAACTCTCAAATAGGCCTGCTTAAAAAACATATAGCTGCTATTGCAGAACTCGGGCCTGATGCTATGATTGTGGCAACACCTGGTGTTCTTAAACTTGCTCATGAGATAGCGCCTCATATAGACCTTCATCTTTCTACCCAGGCCAATGTTATGAATGTCTTAGATGCACAAATCTATCATGATATGGGTGCTAAAAGAATTATTACCGCTAGAGAGATATCACTTAAAGATTTACAAGAAATTAAAAAAGAGATTCCTTCTTTGGAATTAGAAGTTTTTGTACATGGATCTATGTGTTTTGCGTATAGTGGTCGTTGTTTGATTTCAACCTTACAAAGTGGGCGTGTTCCAAATCGTGGTTCATGTGCTAATGATTGCCGTTTCCCTTATGAGATGTATGCCGCAAACCCTGAAACAGGAACCTTATTTAGACTAGAAGAAGACCCTGGCGTTGGTACTTATATAATGAATTCTAAGGACTTAAACCTTGCCTCTCATATGAAAGAGATTCTAGACTCAGGTTGTGTAGATTCAGTTAAGGTTGAAGGTCGTACTAAAACATCATATTATGCGGCAACGACAGCAAAAGCATATAGAATGGCGATTAATGATTATTATGATGGGTCTTATACTCCACAAAAATATCAAAATGAGTTACAGTCTATGCAAAACCGTGGTTTTACAGATGCTTATCTAGTTAATCGTCCTTTTGAAAAACATGATGGTCAAAGCTTAGACTTCACTATGCAGATGGGAACACATCAGGTAACAGGTATGGCCGATATTAGCGGAGAATTTTATCATTGTAAATTTACAACAAAGCCAGGTGATAAATTAGAGATTATGATACCTGTAGGCGAAACAATAGAAGAAATAGATAACGAATTTGGAAGTATAAAAATAGAAGATGGGGTTCCCTATCTTACCTTTAAAAAGTTACAAGCTCAAAATAATAAGATATGGGAGGCAGTGCATAGTGGAAATGTAAATCCTATAAAACTACCTCTAACTTTTCCAAAGTATTCATTTTTCAGAATTCCGTCAGATGGTATTAATCAAGCACCTCCAAAGTAAAACTTCTTGAGAAAATAAGCCGTGGCGGTCGAGTAGCGATATTTCTTTAGAAAATAAGCCGCGACAGTCCTGTAGAAGTTTTCTTTAAAAAAGTAAAATTTCTTAATAGGGCTTATCTCTAGATTAACCTAGGATATGAATGCTTTTGGCAATAGCTCCACTTTTTTGCTTATCAAGCTCAAAGGTGACACAGGCTCCATTTACCAAAGGACCATCTGACTTTTCAGAAGATACAAAATATCCATGCCTTCCACCATTTTCTATAACAAAACAATGTTCAGAATGAGTAGCGTCCCCACTACAGTTAAATAACTTACCTTTCATAATAGATCCTTTCTCTAAGATACTATCATTATAAGTCTTATAATGTTAAAAAGGTAGATAATAGCAAATAAAGTCAAGTTGTTTATCTTTGTTTAAGGACCGTTTTCTTCTAAAATACTTACTAAGTTCTTGGTATATATAATAATCTTAATTGAAATTGGTTAAAACAATTATACAAAATAAACTAGATAAGGAACTTTAGTCTTTACTAAGAGAATGTTCCCTAATATAAAAGATAATATTATTTTTACAGGCGAAATATATAAACATTATTATACTTATGCCAAGCAAGAAAACTATATGAGTGGTTTTTTACATTTACCAATAAGGCTATTGGCTTTTAGGACCATTTGAGCTATCACTTAATAAGAAATAAGCTATAATTTCAGTATTAAACTTTCAAGGGAAAGAAATGAAGTTTGTTTCAATTATCATAGGTTCAAATAGTGATTATGATGTGATGAAGTCATGTGCAAATACATTAGAAGCCTTTGGCATACGTTATGAACTTATTATCTCTTCAGGATATAGAAGTCCAGAACGTACAAGAGAATATATGAAAATAGCAGAAGATAAAGGTTCTCAAGTTTTTATTGCAGCAGCAGGGATGGCAGCACATCTAGCAGGTGTATTGGCATCTAAAACGATTAAACCAGTTATTGGTGTTCCTATGTCGGCCTCTGCTTTAAGTGGTATTGATGCCCTTCTTTCAACCGTACAAATGCCAGCTGGAATGCCAGTTGCTACTGTAGCTATAGGAAAGGCAGGAGCGATAAACTCGGCCTATTTAGCTATGCAGATTTTAGCACTGAATGATGAAGACCTAAGAATCAAGCTAATAGAAGACAGAATTGCAAAAGCGAAAAAAGTAGAAATGGATTCTTTAGAAATAGAGACCATTCTTTAATGCATTTATAAAGGGATATTATGAGTAATAACTGGATCACTATACAAGAATACTCGGAGTTAACAGGTTTAACATCTGACGCCATTGATGATTTAATGGAAAGAGGGAAACTTGAGTGTAAAAAAGAACGTGGAAAAATTTATATTGATCCTTCTCATGGGATGCAGGCTATAGTTCCTACAGAAATACATGAATTAACGGAGGCGGGAAATAGTATTACTATAGGTCCTGACTTTATTGAAAAGACTATTGGTACGATCATTAATCTTCATGAAAAAGTTCTTGATGCTAAAGATGAAACAATTGAATCTGTAAAAAGCGAGAATGTTTTTCTAAAAGAAGCTCTTTCATCTTTACAAGAATTATATGAAGAAGATAGAAATACAATTGACACTCTTACTAAACAACTAAATCTGTCTCAAGATGAGGTAGAGTTTATGAAGCGTAAGTATAAACTGATGTGGGGAAAGGTTATAGATGAATATGCTGATAATGCCCCAGTTAAGGAAACTAACGTTTAGATGAACATAGACCCGGCCTGTGTTGAATGTATTGTTACTCAAAGTAAAAGAGTAGCTCAGGCTATCAATGCAGATGAAAAGTTAAGTTCTGAGATTATTAAAGCAGTTGAAGAAATGGCCCCTTCTTTTTCATTTAAACAAAGTCCTCCTGAGGTAGCCGCGGCTGTATATGAAAAGATGGCCTTGCTCGCAGGTAAAAAAGACTTATATGATGAGGTGAAAAAACTTTCAACACTTAAGGCAGAAGAGTTTGTCCCCTTCTTAGAAAAAGAGATTACATCTTCCCAAACCCCTCTTCTAACCGCTACAAAAGTTGCAGTTGCTGGAAATGTTATAGACCTAGCCGCGGAATACGCCTTTGATTTAAGTGAAGAACTTGATAAAATTTTTGATACTTCTTTCGCGGTGAATGATTTTTCCTTACTTGAAAAAAGGTTAGCTGAGGTTTCTTCTTTATTATATATTGCTGATAATGCTGGCGAACACATTTTTGACCGCATTTATGTAAAGACTATTTTATCCTTATACCCTCATATAAAAATTACCTACATGACCAGAGGAAATGCCATTATTAATGATGTTACCTTTGATGAAGCCAAAGAAGCAGGATTTAGCGAGATTTGCTCTCTTATAAGTTCAGGGGTTAATACCCCTGGTTTTGTTTATGATAGAGCTAACCTTGCTTCTCAAAAACTTTTTGATGAAAGCGAACTTATCATCACTAAGGGAATGGGGAATTATGAATGTCTGAGTGATGTTAAAAGAGATAACCTCTTTTTCTTATTAAAGGTAAAGTGTAATGTAGTGGCAAGGTCTATAGGCAAAGAAGTAGGCGATATTATTTGTAAAAAGCTTTAACTATACACGCCCTCAACCCCGCGTGAGCACTTAGGACAGCTTGCATTAATGATGTTGTTCTCAAAGATTTCTTCATTTCTTCTTTGCAATAATAGTGCGTTACATGAGGGACAACGTGTTTCATTTAAAAAAGGTACATTCCCAAAATAAACATGATATAGACCTTGCTTTTTAGAGATCTCATAAGCATTTAAAAGACTCTGTGTAGACGTTGATGGGTGCTCTTTCATGAGGTTGTCTGGCTCAAATGCAGATAAATGCCAAGGAATATGCGAACCAAGTTCCGCATCTATAAAATAGGCAATTTCTGCTAATTCTTCATCTGAGTCATTAATCCCATCTATTACTAAGGTAGAAATTTCTAGCCATATATCCCCGTGAGCTAAGATTTTTAGATTTTCTTTAATAGAAAGTAGGTCTGCACCTAAGACGTTTTTATAATAAGGTGCATTAAAGGATTTAAGATCAACATGTACTGCGTCTAGCCATGAACTCATATCATAAGCTATGGCCTCAGACATAAAGCCACTGGTTTGCATCACACATTTAATTCCCTTGTCTTTTGCAATTAAACCTATCTCTTTTGCAAAAGGGTAATAAATAATGGGTTCGTTATATCCAAAGGAGATGATTTTGATGTTTTGATCTAGCGCGAGTTTTACTATTTCTATAGGAGATAAGGAGAGGGGCTGTACAGCAGCAAAGTCTTGTGAAATTTTATAATTTTGGCATGAGGGACAGCGCATATTACATCCCACGGTTCCTATACATAAGACTGAAGACCCCGGCATAAAGTGTAAGAAGGGACGATTTTCTATATAGTCTATACTGATAGCGGAGGGTTTATTTCTACTTACGCCAATTAGGTCTGAATTGATATTTTTTTGGTTAGAACATAGTCCTAATTGCCCTTCATGAAGTTCACAAAAATGTTGGCAAATTAGACAGGTAATATGGTCTTGATGCTTTTCAAAATATTTTATGGGCTTAGTTGAGTATAGGTTCATCATGACTACTTTCAATCTCAAATGTATATATCTTTGCACGCCCATGAAGGTCTGATTCTATAAGGTTAGCCTTATGTAGAAGATGGCTTACGAAGTCCTGTGTATGGGGAAAATCAGTCCAAGAAGATGGTAATAAGGTAGCGCTTTTAGTATCTAAACAAATATATAAACCATCTCTACTGTTTTTAATCTTAGAAAGTAAGTCAGGTATATTGCAATAGACAATTTGACTAAGAGGCGTTAATAAGGATAGTTCAATCTTTGCATGTAAGTATTGTGAAACCTTTAAAGGATTGTTTTCAAAAGCAGCTGTCTTAGCATGGTAGATTATCTCTTCAAGTAAAGATGTCTTAGCCTCTACACGCCCACTACGCCCACGAAGCTCGTCATTTATATAAATGGAAACAAAGACAGCTAAGGGCTGATTTAAGATGGGGTAGTCTTTTAAGAGCTGTTCCCTATTAATGATATTTTTTGCTTCAAAAACTTCTGTTATGGACTCTCGTGCAATCTTTAAAAGTAATGACTGAGACACCTATACCACCCTTTAATCTTGTTTCAAATATTATAGCGTAACTTAATCAAAGACATTTTCTTGTGTAGAAGGTGCAGAGCCTTTTGAACTACGATAGTAATGGGATGCTTTGTCAAAACTAAGGATGTATGGACTAGTAGTAATCTGCATTTTCTTCCCTACTGTTTTTATATCTTGGATAATTTTTAGAGTGCTTTGCTTTATGGGTTCCTCAGTTATATCATATTCTTCAAAAAGTATAATGTCTTCGAAGGCATAAAATGGGTCTTTAGACTGGTATATATGTGAAATCAAAAAGTCAGAAGAAAAACGAGGAAGCTGATATAAAAATATATAATATGTGCTTGTTTTTTGAAGGTCTTGACGTATGAAAATTTCTTGTATAAAGGTTTGTGACATTGGGCAAAGGGGATCAACAAAGATATATACCTTATTTTCACCTGTACCTATTGTAATGGCATGTTGACTTATTGAATGTATTAAGACCTGTTTATCTTCAAGAGCAAAAAGAGGTAGACTGAGAAATAAAAGTATAATAAGACTTTTCATTTGAATCCTTTATCTACTAACTAGTTTATAAAAGTACATCATATTGTCTTTAAAAGTGATTGAAAAATAAGTTGCTAAGTAATATTTATCTTAAAGTTATATTTCTTCTTTATATAAGCAGAATTATTTTATTCCAAAATATTTATAACGCTGTAATATTATCTCTGCCCAAGCACTGTGAGCAAATTTTTCTCCCATTTGCCCATTTCGCACAGTGATAGCACCTGTCTTAGTATCAAGCATTTTTTTTGCCATTTCATAGTCTTCTTGAGAAACCTTATAGGCTTGGTTTATGGGTTCTATTTGATTGGGATGAATAATAGTTTTACCTATAAGCCCTTGATTCAAATCTTCTTGGACATTTTTACTATAAAGCTCGGTTTGATGAATACAGTTAAAGACAGTTGCAGAAATACTAAAGCCAAAGGGTTTAAAAGTATTTAATACATCTGCTATAACACGAGAAGGTCCTACCAATTCGTATATATTATCTTCGCATTTACGCTTTAAGCCAAGATAATTCATTATATCCTCACCCCCAAGACGAAGGCTTAAGACATGAAGATGAGAGCTAAGTAAAAAAGAACGAATATCTTCAAGTTTTTCTTTAGAAAAAATATCTAAATTTTCTAGAACAGGCATGATGTAAAACTCTTTTCCACAAAGGGCTAAGATTTGTGCATATTCTTTCATTACTTCTGTAGAAAATTTTGGTAAGGAAAATCCATCAATAAGCCAAATATTAGGTATTTTTAAAAGTTCCTTTAAGACCTGAGGATTGCGAGGACGTATAAAAACACATAAGGACGATGGCTCATAAACTTCAAGCATAGAAGATATGTTTTGGATGGCCACACCTAAATCTTCTTCATCAATTGCATCTTCTGTATCAATAATACATGAGCGCAATTGAGGATATTTGTCTTCATTACAAATAGTAAATACATTCTTATGTGTAGCCGGGATATAAAGGCTTCCGCCTAGTTGTATGGGAGATAAGTTTCTAATCATATGGTATTTTATCATAAGTAGCTTTTTTTGATGAATATTTTAGGAAAAAATCATTTTAGTGCGTGAATAAAAATTATAATGGATATATGTGCGTAGATCAAGTGTCCAAACACACCAAAGGGTGAAGCTAATCCTGTGGTTGATAATAAAACTACTGAAGGAAGAGTAAAAAACCGTCCTATAGAAGCGGAATTAAAATTAAATAGCCAAGTAAAAAAATGATATGTAGCTTTAAGTAGACTAATATAGTTACTGAAACCAATATCTAAAGTAGATATAGATTGGAACACCCTGCATGAGTAAGCCTAAAACTAGAGATAAACTCCTTAATGCAGGATTGGAAGAGATTTATAAACATGGGTTTCAGGGTGTCTCCATAGATATAATCTTAAAATTTTCAAATGTTACGAAAGGCTCAATGTATCACCATTGCTAGTATCTGGGGAAACATTTCTCTTGGTAAGGGTATTGTTTCACAAGAGTCTTATCAAAACGCCACATTGAATCTTAAAAACTATCTTTTAAGCCAAGAAAAGAAGATAGAAAGAGTCTTGGGAACAGCCTTAGTTAAACCCTTGAAACGGATATTCACGAATGATAAAGAAAAACTCAAAGTAAGTTTCTATAATGACAAAAGAGCATCCTTGGTTTGTTTTTTTTAGAAATATTGACTGGCATTCTTTTATAGGGGTACACAATAAACTTCATAAAGGACAAATACAAAAGATTTTAGAACGGATGTAGTTTTTGAAATGTATGATAGTACAAAGGCGAAGAATTTTATATTTAAGCACAGGTTTAAAAGAGTAATTCTTTTTCCATTTGGTTTTTACAGTAACGTTTAGCTGCCGATAAATATTGTTTCTTTTCTTCATTAAAAATCTCGTCTGGACTAATATTTTTTAAGTAATACTGCACATATTTACATAAAGAAAATTTTCCTTGTATATTGGAACGTAGTTTGAATTTTTGAACCGCTGGTGACTTAATCGCATCTTTAAAAAGTTTTAAATTAAATTTAAAGCCGAAATAGTCTAATGAGTTATTATATCTGGTATCAAGGCTATGTTTAACACGAATAAAATAGTCTACAAATAATTGCTTATGTGCCTCTTCAAAATTAGATAAGAGTTCGTATACAATTTCAAGTTCATAACGTTTTTGACCTAGATAATGTATGGCATCTACCTGCTCACTTCGAAACCTCTTTATCTGTTTTTGCATTTCTTCAAGTTCGTTTTCATATACTTTTTTCTGGATAAGTAGAGGCATCTTTTTAGCAAGTACTTTTAATTTGGAGGAAAGTGCGATATCCCTTCTCATAAGTATTTGAATTTCTGCTTTTAAATTCTCATACCGCTTCGTTTGAGAGACATAATCATCTTGCCATAGTAAGAATTCAGTAAAATAAAGGGACATGACCTGTTTACTTCTTATCTTAAATTCTGTATACGAGTTATCAAGACTTTTTATAACTTTAAAAGGTGCAAGAAGCTTTTTTTTATAAAGCTTTTCATCAATATCGTTCACCATACCTGCTGCTGAAAAGATAAAGTTTTTAAAAATAAAATACTTAAAATCCTTATCAGTTTTATTCACCATAAGTGTTTCATATTGAGAAAGAAGAGAAAGCTCATACTTGAAGTACTTAAGTATGATTTCCTTTTGTGTTGTGGTAACCGTAATCATATGAACCTCAATGTTTTTATGTGAAATTATATCATAATCATGTGAGCTTAAATGCTTTTATGTTATTTTATATCATAGATAAAGGAAAGAGAAAAGGAATTGTGCTAAAGATATAAAAACATAATTTGAATAGAGGTATACTTTCATATGTCAAGAATAGATAATGAAAATTTTTACACAAAAGCTATTAAAAAGTATGGGGAAAGTTCTAAGGGCGTGCACTGGAACTCTCTGTACTCTCAAGAAATACGCTTTGAGGTGCTTCTATCATATATTAAAGAAGAAAATTATTCTCTTATAGACGCAGGTTGTGGCTTTGGTGACTTGTATTTTTATCTTCAAAAAAAAGATATACACTTTTCTTCCTATAAGGGCTTTTTACCTAAACGGTCCCTAAATAGAT
>DTVI01000381.1:426-1180 GCA_012963655.1 Sulfurimonas sp. | reverse complement strand
TCTATTTGTCGCTCCCGATGGCAAACGCAAGACAATCCGACTCGGCAAGGTGTCAGTAGTAGGGCCGGCTTGGTGGGGGTGTTACCTTGCATCGTCGGCTCCTTTCGTCACTTCGGTTCGGCCGCTTAGCCATGCCTGTAAGTCCGCCATGGGGTAAAGCACGATTTGTCGTTTGCCGTTTCCAATTCTCTTGCATGGAATGTGCCCATCGTGTGTAAGTTGCCAAAGCGACCGGGGCGAGATTCCCAAACTCTTCGCTGCTTCGCGGGGCCGTAAGGCTAGAGGTGCCTGAGTGGTTTTGTTTGTCATCGTCACTTGCTCCAACAGGTTTAGTTTCCCGAACCACAAGGTTCGTATACCCATTGGCGCAGCGTCCCACAAATTATGTGGGATTTATGTGGGACAGTCGTACAATCGCAACAATATGCCTAAGAAAGCAGTGTTTCGCGCAGGCTAGAAATTTATCGAAGTGTCCCACAAGTTATGTGGGGCGATGGAACACCTACTGCCTATTCTTCTTCTCTATCGCGTTCGCCGGGCGGTTTACTCCCGTACAGATTCTTGGGAGAGAACTCTCGATTTAACAGCTTGAGGGCCGATATTAGCGTTGACTTGTCTTTGCACATCTCCCGATATATCTTGTACTCGCCAAATTTCTTCCCGAAGAACCGCGCTGCCGACGATTACTTTCTATTAGTTCCTTGCTAGCCTATCAATTATCATATCGATTAGGTGGCTAGCTGTCAATTATCTG
>DTVI01000381.1:0-416 GCA_012963655.1 Sulfurimonas sp. | reverse complement strand
GCCGACGATTTGGAAACTTTCGCCTTTCGACCCAATTCATTGACGCCAATGGGTTCGTAATTAAGTAGGCTGCCGTTATCATAATTGTGATGCTTGGTGAGGGTCGAAATCAGTTTGATTTCCGCTTCGCCCTTTACCATGCTGCGTTTGGACTTCTTGAGCGCAAGAGCCTCGTCAGCATTCGGCCGGTCAGATATTGATTGAGGTTCTTCATCGTCGCGATGTGCCTCGTTTTTCATATCCTTAAGCAATGCCGATATCGAAGCGGGAAACGCATTATATTGGTAAACATTGTCGACTGCCTCAGCTTTAAAGCCCCGAAGTGTATGATGAACAAAATGGGACCATATACATCTATAGTCATATTTTGTAGATCGATTCTTACTACCAGTAGCTAACAGCCATGCACCGTGTTG
>DTVI01000380.1 GCA_012963655.1 Sulfurimonas sp. | reverse complement strand
GACCTTGCCGAAGGATACTGGCCAGAATTTACGGGTCAGGGTCAGTAGGCCTTCACGGATCTTGTTTGGGAGCCAATTCGTTTTCTTGCAAATTTTATCGGCGATATAGGTTTCATAGCCACCTAATATCTCGTCCCCGCCGTCTCCTGAAAGGCAGACCGTGACATGTTGTTTGCAAAATTCTGCCAAAGAGAACATGGGGATGAACGAAGTATCCGCAAAGGGTTCATCGGCAAAATAGGCGAGTTCTGGAAGCTTTGGCAACAGGTCGACATCAAAGCTCAAAACCTGGTCCTGATGTTCCACCTTGAGCAACTCAGCTACCTTTTGAGCCATCGCCAGTTCACTGTAAGTTTTTTCCTCAAACCCCATGCTGAAGGTTTGGGGGAGAGGGTAAGGGCGGGTCTGGCTCATGGAGCTGACAATGGCGGACGAATCAATGCCGCCACTCAGGAAAGCACCGAGAGGAACGTCACTGACCAGCCGAGCCTGCACTGCATCCAGAAACAAGCTCTGAAACTCCTCCGAGGCTTCTGCGGTTGAGTTAAATTTTCGCTTATTCAGAAAAGACGCTTTGAGATCCCAATAAGAAACGGGTTCTTGAGATTTTCCGTTTTCTGCAATAAGAAAATGGCCCGGAGGCAGTTTTTTTATACCGGAAATGATACAGGTAGAACCGGGTACATAGCCAAAGGATAAGTATTGACGAAGGGCATTCATATCCATATCTCGTGGTGCGGCCGGATAGGCCAGCAGTGCTTTAAGTTCGGAGGCAAACACCAGGCCACCCTCTGGCAGGGGGAAATAGAACAAAGGTTTTTTTCCTAACCGATCGCGAGCTAAAAATAGCCTGCGGTTTGGACGGTCCCAAATAGCAAAAGCAAACATGCCGTTTAGCCGTTCAAGGCAGTTTGTTCCCCATTTTTTGTAGGCTTCAAGTAAAACCTCTGTGTCGGAGTTAGTATGAAACTGGGAGCCTGAGGTTTCCAAGTCTTGTCGCAAGGCTTTGAAATTATATATCGCTCCATTGAATACAATATGGTAGTTCCCGCTCTCGTCCGGCATCGGTTGGTTTGCGGCCTCGCTCAAATCAATGATCGAGAGTCGGCGGTGTGCCAAGCCTATGGGGCCCTTAATAAAAATACCTTCAGCATCAGGGCCGCGGTGAACAAGTCTCCGT
>DTVI01000379.1 GCA_012963655.1 Sulfurimonas sp. | reverse complement strand
CATTTGTCTTTTCAAGTTATGATTGCCGTCGGTACCTTTTTTATGCTCTTTTCATCCTTTTTACTATTTAAAATCATCCGAAAAAAAGACATCTTTTCTCCACGCCTTTTAAAAATCATGGCGCTTTCCACGCCTTTCGGTTTTATCGCCGTAGAGGCGGGGTGGATGGTCACAGAATTGGGAAGACAACCTTGGATCATTTACAAAATCATGAAAACCAAAGATGCGATTACCCCCATGCCAGGGATCGCTTATAGTTTTTGGTTTTTTACCGCCCTTTATATTCTTTTGGGTGTTGTGGTGAGTTGGTTATTTATGAGACAAATAAGGAAATATCAATCATGACCACTGTTAACTTTATTCTTATCATTTTAGGCGCTTCCTTATGGCTCTATCTCATCCTTGCTGGAGCCGATCTCGGCGCTGGTATTCTTGAACTTTTCAAAGGAAAAAAAGACGGCCGCATTCAAGAGCAAATGATTGAAAGGGCGATGGGACCTGTTTGGGAAGTCAATCATATTTGGCTCATTCTCTCCATCGTGATTTTTTTCGTCGGCTTTCCCAAAGTTTACACTGAACTTTCCATTATTTTTCATATTCCCCTAACCGCCATGCTCATAGGGATCGTTTTTAGAGGAACGTCCTTTGCCTTCCGCCACTACGATGCCATTAAGGATAAAACTCAAAATCTTTACTCCCTTATCTTTGCGCTTTCAAGCCTCTGGACAACGTTGTGGATAGGTATCATTATTGGTTCCTTGATTTTAGGAAATATTCCTGCATCAAGAACTGATTTTTTAGACGTCTATGTTTATTCCTGGCTCCACCCCTTTCCTCTTTTAACCGGACTTTTTCTCTGTTCCCTCTTGGCCTATATCTCGGCCACTTATCTTGTGGCCGAGTCACCTAATTCCAGAATCAGTGGTCTCTTTAGAAGAAGAGCTATAAAGGCCAATATTTGCTCCATTTTTTTTGGTGGAAGTCTTTTTCTTTATGCCCACTTAAGTGGAATCACCCATCTCCAAGATTTTTTTAAAAACAGATTATCTCTAACGGCCTTTGGCCTATCAACACTTCTTTTGTTTTTTCAATGGCATTACATTAAAAAAAATAGAGAAAAAAGACTCCGTTTTTTTGGCGTGGCCCAATTAACTCTTATTTTTTTGGGTTTGCTGGCGGT
>DTVI01000378.1 GCA_012963655.1 Sulfurimonas sp. | reverse complement strand
TTAAAACGGTTTTATCGTACTTAAATATTAATAATAGTAAGTTTGCCAATTGCATTAGAACTGATTTTTTTTCCACCTGTTAAAGAACCTGCTGTACTAAAATAATCATCTGCATTCCCAACACTTGTTTGATAAATGTATTGGTAGCCTGCATTAAAGGTCCAGCCTGAATCTATAGTATTTTTGATATCTACATCTACATAAAATGAGTTCATAAAATCATCTGCATAATAATCATATAGTTTAAAGGTTGTTTTATCACTTTTATAGACCACATCTGCAACTATTACTTCACCCTTGTCTGAACCCGTTACTAGACGTGTATTATCACCTAAAGCATGTTTTACAATATTTGTAAATTCATCTGAAGTTCTTTGTTTAAAATGTGTAAGGTATGAAGCACCAAGTGTCACCTTATCCATTTTATAATCAACAAAGGCCCCTTGGACAGCTGATGGGAGCATACGTACAAGCTTCGAATCAATCAAAGGTGTAGTTATCACTTTACGACCGTATAAAAGTGTTAGATCTTCGTAGGTATACTTTACAAATACTTCACCTAAGACAGAAAAAGAATCTTGCGCTATGGAGCCATTATCATCCTTCAGTCTAATACCATTATCTTTACCCAAGATAGATGCATCAACAGAGTTTGGAAGGGCAAAGCCATTAGTTGTCATAAGAGTAGCGCCTGTAGAAAATCCATATAGATTTCCCGTAGTGTAGTTTAATGTACCACCGACAGCATTTGCATGATCTGATGTATTAGAACTATCTGCCTTATCTTTTTTAGTTTCAATAAAATAATACTTAATATTTCCCTTAACTGTTCCTTCTTCAAACCATGTTGCAATAGAGTCTGCAGCAAAAAGAGACTGTGCTAGTAATAAGCTTGTTAATAAGATATTTTTCATATGTTTCCTGAAGATTTCAAATTACTATAAGTTGTTCTCATTATATCTTTATTAAGATAAAGTAATGCATTATTCTATTAAAAACTCATCTTCAATAAATCTAAGTTTCTAAAAGTAACAGAAGTATTTTATACTTGAAACAAATATTCAGCTAAAACTTATAAATAAGCCCTAATTGAAGACTATGGCCTCTTGCCCTTCTAACATCAGCTTATATAAAAAATATTGAATATTTAATGAAATAAAAGTATTTTAAATAATAAAAAA
>DTVI01000377.1 GCA_012963655.1 Sulfurimonas sp. | reverse complement strand
TAATAGCTGATGCCCCGGTAAGTAATGACAACGGATGGAATGGTTACCTGGTACTGGTCATCTTCAGATAGGCCCATGATTAGTTCATCAAAGTTTGTATTGCCTCCCAAGGCAAAATGAAGAAGAGCTTGAGAGACGCTGTTATTATCTTTTATAGTGGCTGTTACCTTTAAAGGATTGCCCGCAACGATTAAGCCCGGTGAGCCGAAAAGTTCAACCGTAGGGCCATAAACATCCCTTGCCAGATTTGTGGCGCTCAAGTCAGGAACATCCAGTCCGTTATAGTTGGGATCGGAGGAAAGGGTAGAGTCCAGGATTATGGAATAGGAAATATTAGGATCATTGATGGAGTCTTCAATACCTGTAATGGTAACAATTTGGGGTGTTGACCACAATTCGGGAGGAAAAACAAGCGAATCAAGAGAGAGGAATGCTTCCGTGGAATCTGAAGAGGATAAATTTACGGTGACACTGTCAAAAGGAGGGGACTGGAGCACCACTGTGAATGTGTCTGACTCGCCGTACTCTGATGTTACAATCTCGCCTTCTTTATTTACTAAAACACCTTCTTCTATATCCGTTAGTTGAATAAGCATTTTTTGAGCGGGAGAGGTATCAATATTATCTGATACAGTTACAGAGATGGTATAAACGGGTGTGTCTTCGAAGTTCAGTATCGCATTGGTAGACAGTATGCCGGTGGTATCGTTAAGACTAAAGTGTCCAATACTGTCACCATCGATGATGGTCCAGTCTCTCATGAGACTTTGGTCACTGTCAATATCAAACACTGATAAAGTATCCAGTTGGGTTCCAATGGGAATGTTTTCAGCAATATTAAATGATAGAGAATCAACTACAGGAGGATCATTTACTGACAGCACATCAACGGTGACCCTGGCCTCCGCACTAATGGACTCTCCTGAATAAGCTCGAAAGTTAAAGTTGCCGTATCCATCTCCGTTGCCGTTCAAATCAGATAAATAAACAACCTTCCCGCTGTCATTTGTAACAGCTGTTGGAATAACTATTGTGTCTCCTACTGCGGAAGTATCTGATGCCTGGAAAAGCCAGCCGTTTGTTGGAAGCGACGAAACAGAATAAGCCAAGTCCCTTTCTTCAGCATCCGTGGCTGAAAGGGTGATTGGATGGTAGTAATCCTCACTGGCAGTTACTGTCTGA
>DTVI01000376.1 GCA_012963655.1 Sulfurimonas sp. | reverse complement strand
TGTTCGGGCCAATCAATACTTTTTTTTAAAGTAATACCTGAATCAGCTAAATCATCTACCAACAAAACTTTTGAACCTATATTAGGTGTTGTTTTGGCTAAATCTCTAGAAAAAATTACCGAACCTCTTTCATTTTTCTTATTTCCATCACCTCTGTAAGATTCAACTGACAGGATTGCTAAAGGAACGTCAAATAGTCTTGCAAATATATCGCCAACTCTCATTCCTCCTTTTGCAATACAAACTACTTGGTTAAACCTGTGGCAACCTGGTTAGACAGTTTTATTGTGATATTCTTCCCATGAGACATTAATGTCTGACATTATTTTTTTACCTTTTATTATAAAAAAACCCTCCAATTTGTATTGGAGGGCTTTGAATTATTGATAATTACTGTGGAATATCTCCCTCTATACCTTCAACATAAAAATTCATTCCGGCTAGCATTCCATCATCTGCAACTGATCCTGCAGGAATAACAATTTCACCTGCTTGGTTTTTAATAGGACCGGTAAATGGATGAAAAGATCCATCTTTGATTGCAACTTCCATATTTACAGCTTCTTGAATTAGTTTGGTTGACATTAACTTTTTATTATATGATGACATTTGCACCATACCCTCTTTCATACCATGCCAAGTATCTTGAGATTTCCAAGTGCCGTCTATAACAGCCTTTGCTCTAGCTGCATAGTATGGTCCCCAGTTATCTACAATTGAAGTCAAATGAGCGTTAGGGCAAAAAGCGCTTTGATCAGATGCTTGTCCAAAAGCCATAACCCCAGCTTTTTCTGCAGCTTGGCAAGGTGCATATGTGTCTGTATGCTGAACTATAATATCAGCTCCCTGACCAATTAAAGTATTTGCAGCATCAGCTTCTTTACCTGGATCGTACCAAGAAAAATTCCATATAATTTTAATTTTTATATCAGGATTAACTTTTGAAGCAGCAAGATAAAAAGCGTTAATACCACGAATTACTTCTGGAATAGGAAATGAAGTAATATAACCTATTGTATTAGTTTTTGTTAATTTACCAGCTATATGGCCAATTACAGCTCTTCCTTCATAAAATCGTGCACCATATGTGGAAACATTATCTGCTCTTTTATAACCTGTGGCATGCTCAAATTTAACATTTGGAAATTCTTTTGCAACTTCAAGAGTTTGATCCATATAATTAA
>DTVI01000375.1:372-1185 GCA_012963655.1 Sulfurimonas sp. | reverse complement strand
GTCCAGATGGGCCAAGACCTCTGGGTGCAGGTTCGGAATAGGGTGGAATTGTTTTCTGTTCCCGCCGTTAAAATTAAATGTCCAGCTATCCCTGCGGGCTGCAAGGCTTCTGTTACCACTATGCAAACCGTTGGTATCAAAAATCACTATGGTTCCGGCTGGGCAGGAACAATTAAGTGGCTTTGAGTAATTCGTAAAATAAGGTTCAATTCTCTCCTGGCTGTAGCGGGATAGGGGATAGCTAAGATCCCAGTGGACAATTTTTTGAGTTTTAGGGACAAAACTCAAAACCTGCCCGTCCTCAGGAACCTCGGTTAAAAAAATGTAAATTTTAGTTTGTTTGCGCACGGCATCGTGGTGCCATTGAAATTATTTATCCTTGTAAGGTTCGTTGGGTTCTAAACGCAATCCAGATGTTTCGGCTAGATAAACCGGTTTTCCCCAGTAGTAGGCTGCCAGATCGGTTAAGTATGGGGTTACCGCAATTTTGCTCAACGGAATCGAATCTTCCATGCAGTTCTTGTCGAGGAAATATATATTATTTTCACTGCTGGGCTCTTTTGGAACCCACCTTTCAAAGTCCATTTGCATCTGTTTTAATGTGTCGCCGGAGTAATAGGAAGGCAGGATTAAAATTCCCTCATCCACAAGTTGTTGCGCGTGTTGAGAAAACGTTGGGTGCGATGAATTCTTGGAAACGAGATTACGCCGGAATTGAAGGTTTGGGCGTCCATAGGTGCATAAGAAATACAGGCTGTCCGCTAGATGCTTCAGTTTTCTCAAAATATTCATGTCGGCGCCCTCTTTTGAAAA
>DTVI01000375.1:0-362 GCA_012963655.1 Sulfurimonas sp. | reverse complement strand
TTTCTTAATATACTCATACCTGACCTTTCTGATCAAAATGTGTCAAAAGTTCCCCCAGGAGGGTGTTATATCTTGAAAGGTTGCACTTTTCTGGATTTAAAAACTGTTGCCAAAGTATTTTTCGAAAAGGGATTCTGCTGGTCCGTGGTTTAACGCCTGCAATAATTTAACAGATTTTGATATCTCTTCATAGCCTTTAAAGGTGTCATCAATCGAAATGCTAGGAGACATGGCTGGATGGTATTTGTTGGCCCGGTAATAGCGGGACGAAAAAAATTGATGGGTCGGGCCAAGAGGGCAATGTGTTTTTCTTCAAGGATGATTTATAGAGGCTGTTGGATCTGGAAGGCGAGTATGTATTA